>CAYPUS010000371.1:0-3566 GCA_964413815.1 uncultured Aquabacterium sp.
GATCGGCATCACCATCGGGCAGGCCCACCCCTGGCAGGTCGAGCTGATGGACTACCCGCATGCGCGTGTGCGCCTGAACTTCTGCAAGGTCTATGACTGGCAGGGCGCTTTCGAGATGCGCGAAGGTCAGCAGATGGCCTGGCAGACGCTGCCGGTGGCGGTGGGCCCGGTGTTGCCGGGCACGATCCCGGTTCTGCAATGGTTGGCTGCTGAGCGGGGCCACGACGGGCCGACCCACCTTGAACCCCAAGAGGCTGCGCCGCGAGCTTGAGTCCATGGCGCTGCGCGCGATTGCGCCGTGCAGCCGCATCCGATCGACCTTTCAACAACGAGCGAGACAACAAAGCATGGCTTACAACACCCTGAAATACGAAGTCGGCAGCGATGGTGTGCTGCTCTTGACCTTCAACCGGCCCGAGCAGCTCAACTCGTTCACGGTCGAGATGGCCAATGAGCTGGTCGACGCCTTCACCAAGGCCAGCGATGACGATGCCGTGCGCGCCATCGTGGTCACGGGTGCCGGCAAGGCCTTCTGCGCGGGCATGGACCTCACGAAGGAGGGCAATGTCTTCGGCCTGGATGAAAGTCAGCGCCCGACCGTGGAAGACATGCGCACGCGCCTGGATGATCCGGCCATCTTTGAAGGCGTGCGCGACACCGGCGGGCGCGTGGTGCTGTCGATCTTCAACTGCAAGAAGCCCGTGATCGGCGCGATCAATGGCGCGGCGGTCGGCATTGGCGCGACGATGACGCTGCCCATGGACATCCGCCTGGCTTCCGACAAGGCCCGCATCGGCTTTGTCTTCGGGCGCATCGGTATCGTGCCCGAGGCCTGTTCGAGCTGGTTCCTGCCGCGCATCGTCGGCATCTCTCAGGCATTGGAGTGGACGTATCTGGCCGACATCTTCGATGGCCACGAGGCGCAGCGTGGCGGCCTGGTCAAGGCCGTGGTGCCGGCCGATCAACTGCTGGAAGAGGCGATGAAGATCGCGCGCCGCATCGCCGCCGAGCGCTCGGCCGTGGGCGTGGCCCTGACGCGGCAGATGATGTACCGCAATGCGGCGCAGCCCCATCCGCTGGCTGCGCACCAGGTCGATTCGCTGGCCATGTTCTACACCAGCATCGGCGATGGCAAGGAGGGCGTGAAGGCCTTCCTGGAAAAGCGCCCGGCCCAGTTCAGCAGCAAGGCATCCGAGATGCCGCCGTTTTATCCCTGGTGGGATGAGACCACGCGCTGAGCCCCGCAGCCACAGCCATCCATCAATAAAAAAGCCCGGCAGTGCCGGGCTTTGCTTCAAGCGCTTCAAGAGCCTGCATCGGTCTGCCTCGTCAGGCGGGCGATGCCAGGCCTTGAAGCCTGCCTGGATCAGCTCAGTTGGTCGCTGATCAGCTTGGTCAGCTCGAACATCGTGACCTGGGGCTTCTTGAAGATGGGCTTGAGCTTGTCGTCTGCATTGATGTTGCGCTTGTTGGCGGCATCTTGCAGGTTGTGCTTCTTGATGTAATCCCACACCTTCTTGGTGACTTCCGTGCGAGGCAGGGGCGCGGTGCCGATCACGGCGGCCAGTGCAGGGCTCGGGGTCAGAGGTTTCAGGAAAGCGGCGTTGGGTGCGCGCTTGACGGCTGCCTTCTTTGCAGCAGGCGCCGCTTTCTTGGCGGGAGCGGCCTTCTTGGCCGGGGCTTTCTTCGCAGTTGCCATGTGAATTCACTCCATCGAGAGATGTCGGATCTGATGCTGGCCCGGGCGTCTGCTGCGTGCGCAGACGTTCCTCAGGGAGGTTTGCGTCAGCGATGGTAATGCTTCTTCCCAGGTAAATACAGGCCCGCAGCGCCTTTGTGGCCCTCGAACATCATCATTTTTTGCTTTGAAAGCGGCATTGCACCGCCTTGGCGCACGCTTTTGCGTATTTGGGCGGATGCCCGTGGCGAGCACGAGGGCTTGCCTGCGGTGTGCGCGTGTGCGCTTTGGTGTTCAATCACGGCTGCGTCCGCTTGTCATTCACGTCACCTCACGTCATGGAGTTCCCTTCGATGAAGCCGCAAGAAGCATTGGCCCAGGCATTCACATTGCCCTGCGGTGCCGTGATCAAGAACCGCCTGCTCAAATCCGCGATGAGCGAGGCCTTGGGTGATCGCGCGCGCGCGGCCACGCCGGAGTTGGTGCGCCTGTATGGCACCTGGGCCGATGGCGGCATCGGGCTTTGCATCACCGGCAATGTGATGGTCGACAAGCGCGCCTTGGGCGAGCCCGGCAATGTGGTGATCGAGGATGAAGCCCATCTTGCCGCATTGCAGGAATGGGCGCGCGCCGGCACGCGCGATGGCACGCACTGCTGGGTGCAGCTCAACCATCCAGGAAAGCAGGCGCCCAAAGGTCTGAACAAGGAAAACGTCTCGCCTTCGGCCGTGCCCTTTCGCGCCGAGATGCAGGCCTTCTTCCCGACACCGCGCGCCCTGACCGATGCCGAGGTGCGCGAGATCATCCAGCGCTTTGGCCGTGCCGCCAGCATCGTCAAGAAGGCCGGCTTCAGCGGTGTGCAGATCCATGGCGCGCACGGCTATCTGGTCAGCCAGTTCCTCTCTCCGCACCACAACCAGCGTACCGATGACTGGGGCGGCACGCCGGACAAGCGCCGCCGTTTCGTCATCGAGGTCTACCGCGCGATGCGTGAGCAGGTCGGCCCCGATTTCCCGATCGGCATCAAGCTCAACTCGGCCGACTTCCAGCGCGGCGGCTTCACCGAAGAGGAGTCGCTGGACACGATCAAGGCGCTGGCCGATGCCGGCATGGACCTCATCGAGATCTCGGGCGGCACGTATGAAGCGCCGGCCATGACGGGTGTCAAGGCCAGGCAGACGCAGGTGAAAGACAGCACGCGGCAACGCGAAGCCTACTTCCTGGCCTTTGCCGAGAAGGCCCGCAAGACCGTGCCGCACACGCCGCTGGCAGTGACGGGGGGCTTTCGCTCACTGCAAGGCATGGCCGATGCCATCACCGAAGGCGCGGTCGACTTCGTCGGCATCGCGCGTTCGCTGGCCATCGAGCCGGATGCGCCGCGCCGCTTGCTCAGTGGCCAGGAACCGCGTCTGCAGGTCAAGCCGATCAAGACGGGCCTGCCGCCGATCGACAAGATGGGCCTGATGGAGATCACCTGGTACACGGGGCAGCTCAAGCGCATCGGCCGGGGCGAGCCGCCCAAGCCCGATGAGATGGCCTTGTGGGTGTTCCTGAAGTACATCGCCAAGCAGGCGGGCTTGGGGCGCGGCAAGAAGAAGGCGCCCACGCGCATGCGGGCGAACTGAGGCGCGGCGGCCAGCCCCGTCGCGGCGCGCCTCAGCTGGCGTGGTCGTCGCGCACGATCAGCGCGGGGCCGATGTCGTCCAGCGTGCGGCAGCCACACAGGGCCATGGCGATCTCGAACTCGTCGCGCAGCAGGCGGATGACATGGGCGACGCCTTGCGGGCCCGCCGCCGCCAGGGCGTGCACGGCCGGTCTGCCGATCAGCACGGCCTTGGCGCCCAGGGCCAGGGCCTTGAGCACATCGGTGCCGCGTCGGATGCCGCCA
>CAYPUS010000372.1:0-3520 GCA_964413815.1 uncultured Aquabacterium sp.
CGACATGCTGCGCGAGGACCACCGCGAGAACGTGCTGTCGGAGTTCCGCAAGCAACTGGGCCGCGACCGCACCAAGGTCACGCTCAGCGGCTTCTCGCCCTTGGGCCTGGTGGAGATGACGCGCAAGCGCACGCGCGAATCGCTGGCCCAGATGCTGTGCGAACCCTGTCCGACCTGCACGGGCCGCGGCCAGGTCAAGACCGCGCGCACCGTCTGCTACAACATCCTGCGCGAGATCCTGCGCGAGGCGCGCCAGTTCAATCCCAAGGAGTTCCGCGTGGTGGCCAGCGCCGCCGTCGTGGAGATGCTGCTGGACGAGGAAAGCCAGCATCTGGCGGGTTTGAGCGACTTCATCGGCAAGCCGGTTTCGCTGCGGGCCGAGCCCTCGATGTCGCCCGAACAATACGACATCGTGCTGCTGTGACGGACGCGCCGTCAGCACCTTGTCAGGCGGCGCCTACAGCGTGGTTTACATTGCTTGACACGATTGTGTGAGGGTTGATGCCGCCCAGGGGAACTTGTGGGGCAGGACGGGGCACAATCGCTGTCTAGTTCGACTCTGCCACCTGTGTGACGGATCCCATGTCTTTTCGCGTATCACGTCGTGGGGCCTTGCGGGGCCTGATCGGCGGCCAGGCCTGTGCGGCGGCTGCCATCCTGTGGCCGTCCAGTGCGGCACTCGCTCAGTTCCGTGTCGAAATCTCCGGCGTCGGGGCGACCCAGATTCCCATTGCCATCGGCAAGTTCCGCGACGAAGGGCGCTCGCCCCAGCCGCTGTCGGCCATCGTGCGGGCGGATCTGGAGCGCAGCGGCCTGTTCCGGGCCCTGGACGCCAGCGCCGACCGGCTCGACGAAACCGGCCGCCCGCCGCTGGCCGACTGGAAATCGCGCGGGGCCGATGCCTTGCTGGCCGGCTCGGTCACGCCCTTGGCCGATGGCCGTTTCGACGTGCGATACCACCTCTGGGATGTGCTCAAGGGCCAGGACATGGGCGGGCTCAGCCTGGTGGTGCCTGCGGGTGACCTGCGCCAGGCCGCCCACCGCATCGCCGACGAAATCTTCGAGAAACTGACGGGCAACAAGGGCGCTTTCGCCACCCGCATCGCCTATGTGAGCCGCGTGGGCAGGCAGCACAAGCTGGTGATCGCCGACTCGGATGGCGAAGGCGCACAGGATGCGCTGAGCAGCATGCAGCCCATCATCTCCCCGACCTGGTCGCCCGATGGCAGCCGGCTGGCCTATGTGTCCTTCGAGGGCGGCAAGGCCGCCGTCGTGACGCAGGACGTGGGCACGGGCCGACGCCGCGTGGTGGCCGGCTACAAGGGCACGAACAGCGCGCCGGCCTGGTCGCCCGATGGCCGCCAGATGGCCGTGACGCTCAGCCGCGATGGCGGCTCGCAGCTCTACCTGATGTCGGCCGATGGCCAGGGGGTGCGCCGCCTGACGCAAAGCGCCGCGATCGATACCGAAGCGGCCTGGTCGCCCGATGGCGGCACCGTCTACTTCGTCAGCGACCGCGGCGGCAGCCCGCAGATCTACCGCGTGCCGGTGACCGGCGGCAGCCCCCAACGCGTGACCTTTTCCGGCAGCTACAACATCAGCCCGGCCATCAGTCCCGATGGCAAGTACATGACCTACATCGGCCAGGTGGATGGCGCCTTCCGCGTGCACCTGATGGAACTGGCCAATGGCAATGTGCGGGTGCTGACCGAGTCCCGCGACGATGAAAGCCCCAGCTTCGCACCCAACAGCAAGTTGATCATTTACGCATCGCGCGCACAGGGCCGCGACGTGCTGATGACCACCTCTCTGGATGGCCGCATCAAGGCCAAGCTGGCGACGCCCCAAGCCGATGTGCGCGAGCCCGTATGGGGCCCGCAAGCCGGTGCGCTGCGCCGCTGAGATCACACCACGATTCACCCATAAGGAGCACGACATGAGCACACCCCGCCATACCGCCAGTCAGACATTCCAGCGCCGCATCGCACGTCCCGCCGCCATGACCCTGGTCGGGCTGGCCTCGATGCTGCTGGTCGCTTGCGGCTCCAACGTCAAACTGGAAGACGAGCCCTACAACACGCCTGCGCCCATCACCTCGGCCAATGTGCCGGGGGCCAACAGCAGCGGCGCCAACAACCGCAACGTGCCCTCGACCGCGGTGGCACCCGTGGTGGCCGAGCGCGATACCGATCAGGCCGACGAAGCGGGCCTGGTCCGCGTCATCTACTTCGACTACGACAGCAATGTCGTCAAGGAAGAGTTCCGCGGTGCGATCGAGGGCCATGCCAAGCGCCTGAACGCCGCGCAGAGCAAGCGCGTCACCATCGAAGGCCACACCGACGAGCGCGGCGGCCGCGAGTACAACCTGGCGCTGGGCCAGAAGCGCGCCGAGGCCGTGCAGAAGTCGCTGTCGCTGCTGGGCGTGAGCCCCGAACAGATGGAAGCCGTGAGCTTCGGTGAAGAGCGTCCGGCGGCTCAGGGCAGCGGTGAAGAGGCCTGGGCCCAGAACCGCCGCGCCGAAATCAAGGACCGTTGAGCTCCTGTTCGCCCCTAGTTGTTGAGTTGAAGGAACACGCTCATGCGTTCTGCTGCTGTCCATGCCTTTTCTTCCAACCCCTGCCTGCGCTGGTGCGTGCGCAGCCTGGCCGCGGTCGCGCTGCTGTCCGGCTCGCTGGCCCATGCGGGCCTGTTCGAGGATGAGGATGCGCGCCGCGCCATCCTGGAGTTGCGCAACCAGCGCACCCAGGATGCCGAGGCCGCCAATGCGAAGCTGCAGGCGCTGAGCGCCCAGGTTGACCAGATGCGGCGCAGCCTGCTCGACATGAATGCGCAACTTGAGCAGATGCGCAGCGAGCTGGCCAAGTCGCGCGGCACCCAGGAGGTGCTGGTGCGCGATGTGTCCGAGCTGCAGCGTCAGCAAAAGGACATGCATGCCGCCGTCGAAGAACGCGTGCGCAAGCTCGAGCCTCAGTCTGTCACGATCGATGGCAAGACCTTCAAGGTCGATGTCGAAGAAAAGCGTGCCTTCGACGAAGCACTGGCGCGCCTGCGCGCGGCCGATTTCGCGGGTGGCGCAGCTGGACTGAAGGCCGTGCAGCAGAACTATCCTGCCACGGGTTACCGCGAGTCGATCTGGTACTGGCTGGGCAATGCCCAGTACGGCCAGCGCGACTACAAGGCCTCGATCGAGTCCTTCCGCACGCTGGTCGATCGCGCCCCGAACCACGCCCGTGCGCCCGAGGCCCTGCTGTCGATCGCCAACTGTTATGCGGAGCTGAAGGACAACACCAACGCCCGCAAGACGCTGGAGCAGTTGGTCAAGCAGTACCCGCAGTCGGAGCCCGCCCAGGCCGCGCGCGACCGTCTGCTGACCATGCCAGCAGCGGCGTCGTCCTCGTCCGGCAAGGCGAGCAAGGCCAAGCGCTGATGCCTGCGGTGGTGCATGGCGCGTGGCGTCATTGGGGCTTGCCGGCGCTGTCGGCGCTGTCGGCGCTGCGACCATGAGCCGTGCGATGCAGGA
>CAYPUS010000373.1:0-3515 GCA_964413815.1 uncultured Aquabacterium sp.
GCGGCGCAGCCAGCGCACGTCGGGGTGGCGGCGCACGATGCCCGAGGCGCTGCAGGGTGCGTCGAGCAAGATGGCATCAAAAGGCTGGCCATCCCACCATGCGGCGGGCTGGCTGGCGTCGGCGGCCAGGGTGCGGGCGTGCAGGCCCAGGCGATCGAGGTTTTCGGTCACCCGGGTCAGGCGGGCCGGGTCGGCGTCCAGCGCGGTGACCTCGACATCGGTGCACTCCAGCAGGTGCGCGGTCTTGCCGCCCGGCGCGGCGCAGGCGTCGAGCACCCGGGCGCCGGCCGGCAGCAACTGGCCGCCCGCGTGCAGCAGCAGCGGGGCGGCGATCTGGGCGGCGGCGTCCTGCACCGAGACATCGCCCTGGGCAAAGCCGGGCAGGCGGCCGACCGGCACGCCGTGGGGCAGCAAGAGCGGTTGGGGGGGCGTTTGCAAGACGGCGTTGGCGGGCTCTGAGGGGGCTGCGGGTTCGCGGGTTTCGGCGGTTTGGGCCGCGGTGGCCCCGTCCGCCGGCAGGATGCCCGCTTCGACCAGCCGCTGCCGGTAGGCGGCCACGCTGCCATGGCGCTGGTTCACGCGCAGCGTCATCGGCGGCTGCTCCTGGTTGGCCATCAGGATCGCCTGCCAGTGCTCGGGCCAGTCGCGGCGCAGCTTCGCGATCCACCAAGCGGGATGGTTGAAATCGGCCAGCGGATCGCCTTCGACGGCCGCCAGGTGCTCGGCGCGTTCGCGCAGGAAGCGGCGCAGCACGGCGTTGACCATGCCGCTGGCGGGCCGGGCGCGGCGCTTGGCCGCTTCCACCGCCTGGTCCACCAGGGTGTGGGCATCGTAGGCGGTGCCCAGGGCCAGCGCGAGCGCCGACAGCAGCAGCGCATCGACCCAGGGCTGGGGTGCCTTGGGCACCAGGCGCTGGCGCAGGGCCTGGGCGGTGCCCATCTGGCGCAGCACCGCGAAGGACAGGGCCTGTGCCCCGGGCCGCTCGGCCGGCTTGCAGGCGGCCAGGGCGTCGTTGAGCGATTGACCTTTGCGCACCGCCGCGACCGCATCGGCGCAGGCGCACAGCAGTTGCCACAGCGGCAGGGATGGGGCGGAAGGGGGTGTCGGGGCGCGGCTCATGGCGCGCAGT
This sequence comes from uncultured Aquabacterium sp., assembly GCA_964413815.1. GTDB lineage: Bacteria > Pseudomonadota > Gammaproteobacteria > Burkholderiales > Burkholderiaceae_C > Aquabacterium. Next base: position 1,130 of record CAYPUS010000373.1, read on the forward strand.
CTATGCGCAGCGCGCTCGGAGGGCGGCCGAGGCTGTGATTACGCAGACCTTGATCCGCATTAAGTTTGGCGCAATTCCCGGCACACCGGGCGGGCCGGGGCTGCTAGGATGGAAAGCCATGAGCATCCAGATCTTTGGTTTGCCCGTCTCTCGGGGCGTGGCCATCGGCCGCGCCGTGCTGGTGGCCTCCAGCCGGGTCGACGTGCCCCACGTCTTCATCGATGCCTCGCTGATCGAGGAGGAGGTGGCGCGTCTGCTCGTGGCGCGCGATGTGGTGGCGGCCGAGTTCGACGTGCTCAAGCGCGACCTGCCGGCGGATGCCCCGGCCGAGCTGGCCGCCTTGCTGGATGTCCACCAGATGCTGCTGCAGGACGAGGCCCTGATCGGCGCCTCGGCCGACTGGATCCGCCAGCGCCACTACAACGCCGAATGGGCGGTGTCCGCCCAGCTCGAGGTGCTGGCGCGCCAGTTCGACGAGATGGACGACGCCTACATCCGCGAGCGCAAGGCCGACCTGGAGCAGGTCGTCGAGCGCCTGCTGCGCAGCCTGAGCAAGGGCGTGCCCTCGCCGGTGCCCGAGGCCGGCCGCGACCGCCGCGATTTCGGCGGCGACGAGCCCCTGGTCCTGGTGGCCAGCGACATCGCCCCGGCCGACATGCTGTCCTTCAAGCGCAGCGTGTTCACCGGCTTCGTCACCGATGTCGGCGGGCGCACCTCGCCCACGGCCATCGTCGCGCGCAGCATGGACATCCCCGCCGTGGTCGGCGCGCGCCAGGCCAGCAGCCTGATCCGGCAGGACGACTGCATCATCATCGATGGCGATGCGGGCCTGCTCATCGTCGATCCCTCCCCCATCGTCCTGGAGGAGTACCGCTTCCGCCAGCGCCAGAGCGAGCTCGAACGCAGCCGCCTGGCCCGCCTGCGCCACACCCCGGCCGTCACGCTCGATGGCGAGCGCGTCGAGCTGCTGGCCAACATCGAGATGCCGGAAGACGGCCCCACGGCGCTGGAGTCCGGTGCGGTGGGTGTGGGCCTGTTCCGCAGCGAATTCTTGTTCATGAACCGCGCCGGCAAGCTGCCCGACGAGGAAGAGCAGTACGACGCCTACCGCCGTGCCGTCGAGGCCATGAAGGGCCTGCCGGTGGTGATCCGCACCGTGGACATCGGCGCCGACAAGCCGCTGGAGGGCATGACCCAGACCGAGCTGCGCCACGAATCGGTGCTGAACCCGGCGCTGGGCCTGCGCGCGATCCGCTGGAGCCTGGCCGAGCCGAGCATGTTCCGCCGCCAGTTGCGGGCCTTGTTGCGCGCAGCCGCCCATGGCCCTGTCAAGATGCTGATCCCCATGCTGGCCAGCCAGCGCGAGATCCGCCAGACGCTGGACAACATCGCCCACGTCAAGCGGCAACTCGCCGAATCGGGCAAGCCCTTTGGCGAGGTGGAGCTGGGCGCGATGATCGAGATCCCGGCCGCGGCGCTCACGCTGCCGGTGTTCCTGCGCTATTTCGATTACGTCTCGATCGGCACCAATGACCTGATCCAGTACACGCTGGCCATCGACCGGGCCGACGAGGCCGTGGCCCATCTGTACGACCCCTGGCACCCCGCGGTGCTGCAGTTGCTGTATTCGACCATCTCGCAGGCCCGCGCGGCAGGCAAGGGCGTGAGCGTCTGCGGTGAAATGGCGGGCGACCCGGTCTTCACCGAACTGCTGCTGGCCATGGGCTTGCGCAGCTTCTCGATGCACCCCAGCCAGATCGCCTCGGTCAAGCAGCGGGTGCTGCGGGCCGACACGCGGCGCCTGGCGCCCCTGATCGAGCGCGTGCTCGCCAGCGACGATCCCGAGGCCACCTGCGCGGAGCTGTTCGTCAGTGCCGGCACGGCCGTCCCGCCGGCCACGGCCACTGCGCCATCGGCGCGGTTGATGACCGCGGTCTGATCTCAGCCCGATCTCAGCCCGACAGCTGTTCCCAGCGCTCCAGCAGCGTCAGCAGCAGGCCGTCGATCTCTTCGAAGCGCGCTTGCATGGCCGGGATCTTCTGGGGCTCCTTTTTGTAGATGTCCGGGTCGGCCAGTTGCTGGCCCAGCGTGGCCTGCTCCGCCTCCAGCGCCGCGATGCGGCCGGGCAGTTCGTCCAGTTCGCGCTGCTCCTTGAAGCTGAGCTTGCGGGCCTTGGCGGCGGGCGCGGCGCTGGGCGTGGCAGGGGAAGCGGCGGCAGCTGGAGCGGGCTGCGATGTGGCGCTCGCGGCGCCACCGGCCTTGGCGGCAGCGCCTGCCAGCGCCTGCGCGCGCCGGGACTGGATCAGCCAGTCTTCGACGCCGCCTTCGTATTCGCGCCACTGGCCATCGCCTTCGGACACCAGCGTGCTGGTGTCCGAAGGCGATG
>CAYPUS010000374.1:0-3510 GCA_964413815.1 uncultured Aquabacterium sp.
GTGGTGGCGGTGGCACCGGTGGGGGCGGGGCCGGGGGTGGCGGGGGCGCCACCACGGGCGCGGGCTCGGGAGGTGCCGATGCGCCGGACTTGGCGGGCGGCTGCGGCCGCGCGATCGGCTTGGGTGCGGGCCGCGGGCCCTCGCGCACCTCGGGTGGCGGCGCCTTGCCCGGCACGCGGATCACCTGGCCACCGGCCACCTGTCGCGGCACCTGGATGCCGTTGTAGCGTGCCAATGCATAGAACAGGTAGATGTCGCCCATGAAGTGCCCGGCGATGCGCGAGAGCGACTCACCGGGCTTGACCGTGTAGCTGAAGGATTCGCGCCCCAGCATGGCCACCGGGTCCGCCGTGATCTGCCGCGCCAGGCTCAAGGCCAGCTTGTTGCCAGGGTCCAGCGTGAGGGCCCGGCGCAGGATGACGCGTGCCTCTGGCTCGCGGCCCGCCTCCAGTTCCTCGACAGACGCCAAGGCCTCTTTTTGGGCGTCCTTCTGGGCCTGTTGCACGGCGGCGGCCGTCGGCGGCAGGCCAGGCGCCGTGGTGTGCGGCCCGCCGGGCAGCCCGCGCAATGGGGCGGGCGCCTGCGGCGCGGGCGCGGGGGATGAGGCACAACCAGCCACCACCAGGGTGGCGACCCATGCGCGCAAGGTGGGTGGCCAGACTCGCCTGCGTGGAATGATTCTGAGCATCTCGGGCCTTTGGGGAAGTACCAGGAAGTGCATCCAGATGCGGGGCTCGTGAACGCCCGAATTTACAGGATCACCCCCCTCACGGCCAGCCGCTGCGACAAGGCCATGCACCCGGCGGCAGCGGCCTGCTCGCCCTGCTGGCGTTGCAGGGGCAATGGTGTGAAGATGCGCCGGTATGCTGCCCACCTTCGAGCCCTTGCGTGCCGGCCTCGTCGCCATGGAGGTCGCGGCGGCGCCGCGCGCCTCGAAGGCGACGCTGGCGCAATGGCAAAGGCGCAGGCTGAGCGCCTTGCTCGGGGCGGCCAGCCGATCCAGCCTGTACCGCCCCTGGCTGCAAGACAGGGATCCGGAACAGGTGCCGCTGTCGGCCCTGCCCATCTTCGCCAAGTCGACGCTGATGGCGCGCTTCGACGAATGGGTCACCCACCCCGAGGTCCGGCTTGACGGATTGCGGGCCTTCGTGGCCGATCCGTCCCGCATCGCGCAGCCCTTCCTGGGACGCTATGTCGCCTGGGAAAGCTCCGGAAGCAGTGGCGAGCCGGGGGTGTTCGTGCAGGACCCGGGCGCCATGGCCGTCTACGATGCCATCGAGGCCCTGCGTCGCCCTGCGCCTCAGGCGGTCCGGCGCCTCTTCGACCCCTTCGGGCTCACCGACCGCATGGTCTTCGTCGGCGCCACCAACGGCCATTTCGCCAGCACCGTGTCCGTCGAGCGCCTGCGGCGGCTCAACCCGGTGCTGGCCCCGACGCTCAGGCAGGTGTCCTTCCTGCAGCCATTGGCGCGCATGCTGGCGCAGTTGCAGGCGCTGTCGCCGACCTCACTGGCCACCTATCCCAGCGTGGCGCTGTTGCTGGCCGAGCAACAACGGCAAGGCCAACTGGCCATCCAGCCACGCGAGATCTGGACCGGCGGCGAAACCCTGACGCCCCCCATGCGGCAGGCCATCGGTCAGGCCTTCCAGTGCCCGGTTCTCAACACCTATGGCTCCTCGGAGTTCCTGTCCCTGGCCTTTGAGTGCCGGCACGGCAGGCTGCACCTCAACAGCGACTGGGCCATCCTCGAATCGGTGGATGGACAAGGGCGGGCCGTGCCGCCGGGCCAGCCGGGCGCCACCAGCCTCTTGACCAATCTGGCGAACCACGTGCAGCCCATCATCCGCTACGACATCGGCGACAGCGTCACCGTGCACGAGACGCCCTGCGCCTGCGGCTCCGTGCTGCCCGTCATCGAGGTGATGGGCCGCGACGAAGACCTGCTGCACCTGGCCGGCCCGCGCGGGCGCAAGGTGGACGTCACGCCCATGGCCCTGAGCACGGTGCTGGAAAGCGATGCGGGCCTGTACGACTTCCAGCTGGTGCAGCAAGGCCCGCGCGCGTTGCTGCTGCGCACCTCCCGCAGAGGCAAGGATGCGCAGGTGGCGCTGCGCCACGGTCAGCAGGTCCTGGCCGACTTCCTGGCAGGTCAGGGTGCCCCTCAGGTCCAGATCGCCTGCCAGAGCGGCGCGGCTCCCAGGCGGGGGCGCAGTGGCAAAGTCAAGCGGGTGATCGCGCTGGCGGCCTGAAGGGCAAGCCATGTCGATCCGCCCGGCGCCCTCAGTCGGTGACTTGGCGCTGAGGGCAGAACTCGGGCGCCTTGACCTGCGTGCAATGCTTGAAGGCTTCGGCCTTGACCGAGCCGTTGGCATTGCGATAGGGGTTGAAGCAGGCGTAGGCCTCGTCATAGCGCTGCCATTGCGCCTCGCAACTCATGTCGAGCCCCTGGGGAGCGGACGCGCCGCTGGCGCCGGTCAGCGCCTGAGCAGCCGGCGACGATGCGGAGGCGCCGGCCTGCGCCACATCCTTGCGCACGCGCGCCTGGGCCTCTTGCACCTGCTGCTCGGATGGGGTGTCGACGGTGAGGGTCACGGGTTTGGCGCGGCGCTTGTACTTGTCAGGCACCGTGTCGCCGTAATGGGTCTTGCCGGCATCGTCCACCCATTTGACGACCTGCGCCTGGGCTGGCGCCCACAGCAGGCCCATCGCCGACAGCAGCATGGTGGTGAGCAGCCTGATCATGTCCGCGTCCTCAACTTCTGTGAATGCTTTGATTCATTTTGCCCCACGGACCTGGGCGCCGCAAATCGGATTCGCACAGCGGCGTTCGTCCCTTCAGCGGGAAAGGGGCCACGGCAGCGGCGGTGCCTTCAGGCGCGGCGCCTGCCCATCGCCAACCGGGCCGAATCGCGGGTCTCCACTTTCCCACTGCCGCTGGGCCTCGGTGATGGTTTCGCGGCGCCAGGCCACGAAGTTCCACCACATCTGCACCGGCTGCGCGAAGGGCTCGCCGCCCAGCAGCAGCACCTTGGCGCCCGCCGACAGGGCCAGCGTCAGCTGATCCCGGCCGCGCGGCAGCACGGCGAAGGCACCTGGCTCGAAGCGCTCACCATCGATCGTCACATCACCCAGCAGCGGCAGCACGCCATGCTCGAAGTCCGCGCGCAGGGGCAGATCCAGGCTGGCCGCGGCCTCGCACGCGATGTCCAGCCCGAGCAAGGGGGTGTAGAGCTTCGTCGGCGCCGTGCGCCCGCCATACTGGCCCGCCAGCAAGGTCAGGTCCGCGCCGCCTTCCTGCCAACGCGGCAGATCGGGATGGTGCGCGAACGCGGGCTCGCAGGCCTCGGCCTCTGGCGGCAGCGCGATCCACAGTTGGGCGGCATGCAGGCGCCGGCCGTCGACCAGGGAATCCTCGGTGTGCGCGATGCCCCGCCCGGCGGTCATCAGATTGACCTGACCAGGCCGGATCAGCTGCGCATTGCCCAGGCTGTCACGGTGCATCACCTCGCC
>CAYPUS010000375.1:0-3505 GCA_964413815.1 uncultured Aquabacterium sp.
TGGGTTCCCTGATATCGCGTTTATTGATTGGAATGCAGGGGTGGATTTTGCGGGGCAGGTCGGTCCACCCGGATCACCTCGGAAGGGGGAACCTTGTAACACGATGAAAAGCGCCGCCGGGGCGCTGCATCGTCGTCATGCGACGAGCAGGCCTCCGACGGCGCAGATGGAAAGGGCGAGAAAGGGCGGATGCCAGATCAGAGGATCGGCGCGTCCACCAGCAGCGCGTCAGGCTCAGGCTTCGGGCAGGTGGCCTTGACCGACTGACCATTGCCATTGAACTGGAAGGTCGCCGAGGCTGCACCCAAACCGATCACCATGGCTTCTGCGCCAGCGGCCGGCTTGTAGGGGCCAGCCTGGATCTTGCCGGTGGTCGGCAGCGACAGCTTGATCGGCGTGTCGCGCTGCAGGGTGATGGCGGGGATCTCCGTGCCATTGGGCAGCACGTTCGGGTTAGGCTCGGTGCCACCTTCGATCACCAGATGCAGCTCGTCGACCCGGCCTTGCACCGATGTGTAGCCATCGTCCAGCATCTTGTTGACCGTGGCGGCCGGCACCGTCAGCGCGCCGGATGCGTCCGTGAACGAGAAGGTGCCCGTGCGCTTGACCGCCAGCGGGAAGTTGCCACCCACGGCAATGCCCACGTCGTATTGCTTGCCCGCGATGTCGCACTTGTAGGGCGCATGCACGATGCCGACGACGCCACCGCGCGGTGCCGGCGGGTAGTTCAAGGGCTCACCCTCGTAACGTGCGGGCTGGCTGGGGTCGATCTGCGGGCCGACGGCGACCGACAGCAGGGCATTGCCTTCGGAGGCCACGCACTCGGCGTTGACCTTGATCTTCAGGCCCAGCGTGCTCTTGAGCGTCACCTCGGCGTCAGCGCCCTCGAAGCGGAACTGCACGCGGCCATCGGCGGGCGCCTTGTACGGGCCGACCAGGAAGTCGCCCGTTTGGGGCATGCCCACGGTGATCAGCTTGCCGAATTGCACGGGCACGTCCTGCACGCTCAAGTCGTACAGCTTGGCCAGGTCGACATAGCTCGGCGTCGAGCGCGTGGCGCCGATGCGCAGGCTGGTGACGATCGCATCGGCCTTGGTGACCGTGACGATGGGCCCCAGCAGCGACAGGAAGCCCGGCAGGGTCAAGGCGCCCTTGCCTTGCGTGAGATAAAAAGTCTGGCCGGGGCCCATCTGCACCGGTGCGATGCCCTCGATGTCCACCGTGCCGTTGATGGTGATGAGCTTGAGCGTGCCCAGCTTGATGCCGCACTTGATCGGCAGGGTGAACCGGCCGGTGTCGGCGCCGATGGAGGGCACCAGCGACAGATCGAGCGCGCGCGCCGAAGTCGGGATGGCGATGGCGGCGGTGGCGGCCGTCAGCGCGAGCGCGCTGCGCACACCACGCAGGAAGGAGGCGTTTCTTGTCATGTGGATGAACCTTGGTTGGAGAGAAAGAAGGGGCTGCACTGCTGCCGCCGCCACCTTACAAAACGCCCGCCGATATGCCGCCCACCCATCCCGGTGTGAGAGTGGTTCAAGTGATGGATTGATTTGTCAAATTGCCAGTTTCAGGGGCGTCTCCGGCGATCCCGGGGGCGGCTTCCGCACACCCACGCACATTCGGAAACAGCGGGGAAACAGCGCTGCCAGCAGGGGGAGATGACGCGAATACCCGCTGTTGTGCCCGCCTGGGCCATCTGATAATTTGCCCTTATGTCATCCGAAGCCCCGCCTCCATCGCCGCCGGTTCCTTTCTCGGCCTTGCCGCGCCGCTATGCCGGCGCATCGGCCGAGGAGCGCAAGGCCCAGCGCCGCGAGCGCCTGCTGGACGCGGCGTTCGAGGTTTTCGGCAGGCAGGGCTACCGGGAGACCACCTTGCGCCTGATCTGCGCGCACGCGCGCATGATGGACCGCTACTTCTACGAGCACTTCGATTCGCTCGACGACATCTTCCTGCAGGTGCGCCAGCGGCTGGCCAATGAACTGGTCGAGCGGATCACGCGGGTGCTGGCCGAGCCGCAGGCCGATCCCGTGCTGATGATCCGCAGCGCCCTGGCCAGCTTCTTTGCCTATGTGAAGGAAGACCCTCGCCGTGCGCGCATCCTGCTGCTGGATGCGATGAGCTTCGGCCTGACCAGCACCAAGGTGGCGGAGACCCGGCTCAACTGGTATGCCAACATGATCGGCGCCCGCCTGAAGGCCCGCTACCCGCATCTGCCACCCCACCTGGATTTCAAGCTGGTGGCCGGCGGTTTCCTGGGCCATGTCACCTACATCGCCACGGTGTGGACCTTGCAGCAGTTCGACACCCCCATCGAGGAACTGGTCGACCATGCCGCCTACGCGTGGATGGGCCTGCACCACTGGCTGGCGGACTACGATGCCCGCGTACCCATCCGCAGCGCGGCGGGGGCCTGAAGGAAAGCGCGAAGGGAAAGGTTTAAGCTCTCTGTCTTGGTACTGGCGGGGCCGGCCCCGCGCGTCACCGGACAGAACTATGAACACCTTGAAGTCCATCGCGATGGCGAGCGCCCTGTGGTTCGCGGCACAGGCCCATGGCCAAAGCACCATCCCCGCCCCCCAAGACACCATGGCCCAGCGCATGCAGGCCTGCACCATCTGCCATGGGCAGCAAGGCCGCGCCACCAACCAGGGCTACTTTCCGCGCATCGCCGGCAAGCCCGCCGCCTACCTGAGCAATCAGCTGCTGAACTTCCGTGACGGCCGGCGCGCCAATGCGGCCATGATCTACCTGGTCGAGCACATGTCAGATGCCTACATCCATGAGATCGGGCAGTACTTCGGCGCCCTGGAGCTGCCTTATCCGCCGCCGGTGGCCCCCGCGGTCGACGCGCAGGCGCTGGCCCATGGCCGCACGTTGGCGCTCGAAGGCGACAAGGCCCGCGCCATCCCGGCTTGCGTGCAGTGCCATGGCGAGAAGATGACCGGTGTGCTGCCCGCCTTCCCGGGGCTGCTGGGCTTGCCGCCCGATTACCTCATGGCGCAGTTCGGCGCCTGGCGCACAGGTCAGCGCAAGGCCGCGGCGCCCGACTGCATGCACGAGATCGCCACGCGGCTGAACGCGCAGGACATCCAGGCCGTGGCGCACTGGCTGGCCGCCCAACCGGTGCCCCCTGATAGCAAGCCCGCCGCGCGCCTGCCGGCACCCGTGCCCATGCCTTGCGGGAGTGGCCTGCAATGAGACGCTCACGCTCCTCATCCTTGCTGCGCTTCATGGGCATCCTGCTGCTCTTGTTCGGACTGCTGGCCTCGCTGGTGGTGTGGCTGAACGTGCGCGGCGAAGCGCCCGTGCAGGTCGGTCGCGGCAGCGCGTCCCTGGCCGCCGACGCGGCGCTCATCGCGCGCGGCGCCTATCTGGCCAAGGCTGGCAACTGCGCGGCCTGCCACACCGCGCGGGGTGGCACCGAGTACGCGGGCGGGCGCGCCATTCCCACGCCCTTCGGCACCATCCACACCACCAACCTCACGCCCGACCCCGAAACCGG
>CAYPUS010000376.1:0-3503 GCA_964413815.1 uncultured Aquabacterium sp.
CGGGCCTGGACCCGTCGGTGCGCCAGCGCCACCAGGACCGCGTGCTAGGGCAAGGCGCTGATGCCTTGGTCGACCAGCCACTCGGCCGTCTCTTCCACCTTGCGGCGGCTTTGGCAATAGACCACCCCGGCATCGCCATCGTGCTCTTCGCGGATGAAGCGCAGCAGTTGGGCGCGGGGGTTGTCCTTCTCGACCAGGGCGTAGCGGATGTTGGGCCGGTCGAAGCTGCTGATGAAGACGCGCGCGGCCTGCAGCTGCAGGCGCTCGATCATGTCGGCGCGGGTCTGGTCGTCGGCGGTGGCGGTCAGGGCCAGGCGCGGCACGTCCGGATAGCGCTCGTGCAGCATGCTCAGCTGCAGATAGTCTTCGCGGAAATCGTGGCCCCACTGGCTGACGCAGTGCGCCTCGTCGATCGCGAACAGGCTCAGCAGGCCCCGCTCATGCAGGCTGGCGATCTGGGCCTGAAAGCGGGGATGCGTGACGCGCTCGGGCGCCACGTAGAGCAGCACCAGACGGCCCGACATCATCTCGCGCTCGATGCGCTGGGCGTCCTCGCTGCTGAGCGTGCTGTTGAGAAAGGCGGCATGCACGCCGACTTCTTCCAGCGCGCCGACCTGGTCGTGCATGAGAGCGATCAGCGGCGAGACGACGACCGTCACCCCCTTGCCGGCGCGGTGGCGGGCAATGGCCGGGATCTGGTAGCACAGGCTCTTGCCGCCGCCGGTGGGCATCAGCACCAACGCATCGTGGCCGGCGGCGACGTGGTGGACGATGTCCTGCTGCTGACCGCGGAAGGCGGCGTAACCGAAGACCTCCTGGAGGATGCTCAGGGGCTCGGTGGTCGACTCTGAAAGAGAAGAAGGCGACAGGACGGCGGCAGCGGGCGATGCGGACACGGATGGCGAAGGCGGAAAGAATGACGAGGGAAAAGAAGGAACAACCCGCCGCGACCGCTTGCCGGCGCGACCCTGCATTGTCGCCCGTGTGGCCGCCCCGCCCGGCCCCGCTGACCGGTTTTCCCCAATCAGAGGGGCGCCACAGCCGACGAATAGGTCTCGAAAAACTTCGGGGGCATGCGGCGCACCCTGCCTTCGGCGATGTCCACGCACACGAAATGCGTCTGGCCGCGGAACACCGTGACGCCGTCCGCAGGCCGCACGAACTGGTAATGGCGATGCAGCGAGAGCTTGTCGACCTGCGTGATCCAGGTGCCCAGCCTCAAGCCTTCACCCAGGCGCGTGGCCTGCAGATAGGTCAACTCGTGCTGGCGCACGACCATGCCGTGGCCCAGCGCTTCGTATTCAACGGGGCCCAGCCCGAGGGCCGTCGAATGCGCCCAGGCCACGTCCTCCAGCCACTGGAGGTAGACGACGTTGTTCGTGTGGCGCATCAGGTCGATGTGCGTGTCCTGGACGGTGACGTCGAGGGTGAAGGGATGGGGGCGATCCCATTCAAGTGCATTCATGGCGAAATCCGCGTGGCGTGCGTGATGGTGTGGGCCCGGACGATGATGCCATGCGGGTCTCTACCGTGACACGGCAGGGGGCTGGGTGCTACAACCTGTGACTGCATGAGCCACGTTCCGCGGGCTCCTGGAGTGGTCCCATGAACGTCTCCGAATGCGTGTTCCTCGTCACCGGCGGCTGCTCGGGCCTGGGTCAGGCCGCGGCGTGGATGGCCTGGCAGGCTGGCGCCCGGGTGGTCCTGGCCGACCGCTGCGCCCCACGCGACGACAACCCCTTGCGGGCGGCCGACCCCAAGGGCGAGCGCTGGGTCTGGCAGCAGACCGATGTGTGCGATGACACCCAGGGCTCGGCGGCGGTCTACCTGGCGCAGGACCGGTTCGGCCGGCTGGACGTGCTGGTCAATGCCGCCGGCATCGCCTTCGCTGAAAAACTCCATGGGCGCGAAGGCCCGCACCAGTTGGCCTCCTTCCAGAAAGTCATCCAGGTCAACCTGCTGGGCACCTTCAACATGATGCGCCTGGCGGTGCCGGTCATGGCGGCATCGCCGCCGCGCCCTTCGGCCAAGGACGCCAAGGCACCCTCGCAAGGCGTGATCATCAACACGGCCTCGATCGCGGCCTTCGATGGGCAGATGGGCCAGGTGGCCTATGCCGCCTCCAAAGGCGGGATCGTGGCGATGACGCTGCCGGCCGCGCGCGATCTCACGCGGGACCGCATCCGGGTGATGACGGTGGCGCCAGGTGTGTTCGCCACGCCGATGATGGCGGGCCTGCCGGAGGACGCCCAGGCCACGCTGGCCGCCAATGTGCCGCACCCTGCCCGCCTGGGCCAGCCCGAAGAATACGGATCGCTGGTGCGCCACATCGTTGAGAACGACTACCTCAATGGCGAGGTGATCCGGCTGGACGGGGCGCTGCGCATGGCGCCCAGGTGATGCGGCCTGCCTCGTTCATTGAGGCAAACTCAAAAATCAGGTCACCCGTAAAAACACCACATACAGGGGGAAACAAAGCTGGCATCATGATCCGAAATTTGAGTGTCACTCAACTTTCGGATCCGGATGCCAGCCAGCCCCCGCACCGCCGCCAGAACCACCCCGCTGCGCCCCCGCTCGCTGGCGCGCAGCCAGGCTTTGCTCAAGGCGGCCAGGCAGGTGTTCTCCGAGCAGGGCTACCAACGCGCCACCACGGCCGCCATCGCCGAAGTGGCCGGCGTCTCAGAAGCCACCGTCTTCACCTACTTCCCCACCAAGCGCGATCTGTGCATCCAGGTCATCAAGGACTGGTATGAGGAAATCAGTGGCGAACTCGAGCGCGATGTGCCGCGCCTGCATGGCATGCATGCCAAGCTCAGTCACGTGGTGCATGCGCACCTGACCACGCTGCTGGCCGATGGCTCAGGGCTGTGCGCCCTGGTACTGAGCGAAGGGCGCGCGGCCGAGCCCGAACTCGCCCAGGTCATCACCGACTGCAAGCGCCGCTACACCGCCCCGCTGATGGACGCGCTGGCCGAGGCCCAGGCACAGGGTCAGGTCCGGCAGGACATGCCACTGCGCCTGCTGCGCGACCTGGTCTATGGCGCGATGGAGCATGTGCTGTGGGATGCCATCACCACCCGCAAGCGGCCCCGCATCGATGCCACGGCCAAGCAACTGACCGAGCTGATCTGGAGTGCGCTGATGCCGCGCGACGCCTCGCTGGCGGCACTCAGCCGCTTGCGCGACGAGGTCCGCGCGGCGCTGCAGCACGCCGATGTGCCCACCACCTGACGCACCTTCTCCAAAGCACCGCCCATGCCCGTTCTCGACACCCAGCTCAATCCGCGCAGCGAGGCGTTCAAGGCCAACGCGCAAGCCATGCGTGCGCTGGTAGACGACCTGCAAACGCAGCTGGAGCGGATCGCCCTGGGCGGCGGCGAAGCCCCCCGGGCCAAGCACCTGGCACGTGGCAAGCTGCTGCCGCGGGACCGGGTGGAACAGCTGCTGGATGCAGGCTCGCCCTTCCTGGAGATCGCCCCCCTGGCCGCCTTGAATGTCTA
>CAYPUS010000377.1:0-3502 GCA_964413815.1 uncultured Aquabacterium sp.
GGATCTTGGCGCTGTTGAACAGGCGCTCGGTGTGCTCGCGCAGGCGGAAGATCGCGGGGCCGTTGACCGTGTTGTAGGCGCGTACGCCCTCGAAAGCGCCGCAGCCGTAGTGCAGCGTGTGGGTCAGCACGTGGATCTTGGCGTCACGCCATTCCACCATCTGGCCGTCCATCCAGATCTTGCCGTCGCGATCGTCCATCGACATGGGGAAATCCTTCTCAGAGGGGAAGCTTCTCAAAAGATGGCGGCCCGACCTGTGCCAAAACAGGCGGTTTGCGTAGCCAGACGGGATCCAGTCTGGATCCAGCCGGTACCCAAGCGCGTAGCCGGCGCGGGGCGCTCACAGAACCTGAAATTGTAGCGCGGGCCGGATGCCCAGCCGCCATTCAGGCGATATGTCCGAGTTGCCCGACCACCTGCAAACCGTGATTCTCGCCACGCGAGCGGTTGCGGCCGGCCTGCTTGGCCTCGTACAGGGCCACGTCGGCGCGCTTGATCAACTCCGAAGAAGGTTCTGCGCTGTTTGGGCGGCACGCTGCGTAGCCGACGCTGCAGGTGATCTGGACAGGCCGCTCGTCGGCCACCACGCGCACGGCCGCCACGGCCCGGCGCAGGCGCTCGGCCACGGCCGCTGCGCCCAGCCGGTCGGTGTCGGGCAGCAGGACGACGAATTCCTCGCCCCCGAAACGCGCCACGAAGTCGCCCGGGCGCAGCAGTTCACGCAGCATGGCCTGCGCCGACTCGCGCAGCACCAGATCGCCCGCGGCATGTCCATAACCATCGTTGATGGCCTTGAAGTGATCCAGATCGATCAGCAGCAGGGCCAGACCGTGCTTCTCCCGGTAGGCACGCGCCCACTCCTCCGCGAAGCAGGTGTTGAAATGCATGCGGTTGGGCATGCCCGTGAGCGTGTCTGTCAGGCTGGCCGTCTCCAGGGCCTTGGTGCGCTCCTGCAGCAAGTCATACGCGCGCAGGCCCCGCCAGTAGTCGTGCCGCACCACGCGCGAGGCGTAGTACAGCGTGTAGCCCACGTAGCCCACCCCCAGGCAGGCCAGCACAAAATGGCCAGGGGTGTCATGCACCGCCACCACGATGAGCCCGGGCAGCACCATCATCACCGGGAACCAGAACATCAGCTTCGGATGGATGGCGAGCGACGCGGTGCCGGTGGAGCACATCGCGATGCCGACCAGCATGATGGGCACATTCATCGACTGCAGGGCGGGCGTGGCATGGCAATACGCCGCGAGCAAGCCCCAGCCCAGGCCTTGCGCCAGCACCGAGCGCACCAGCCAGCGGTTGGCCCATTGCAGACGCTCCTCCACCAGGCGGGGCAGATTGCGGCACAGCCAGAAACGGTGCACGCCCCAGCCGCCCAGCCACAGGCCGCCAGCAATCACGAGCCACGGATGCGTGGCCCAGGTGTTGCATGCCAGACAGATCGCCATCCACGCCACCACATAGACCGATGCGCCGCCTGCGATGCGCGAACCCGTGTCCAGCAGGGCTTGCTTCCTGAGACGCTCGGGCACATCCTCACGGGAACCGGCCATACGCAGCTGTGGCATGGATACCTTCTGATCTGTCTTTCGAAGAAGGACGATTTAGGGGTGAGATCGTCACACTGAGGCGACCGGCCAGCAGACAAGGACAGCACAGGGATCCAGACCCCTTCCAGAACTGTCGCGCGGTCGACAATGCGTAGCTTAGCGATTCGGCAAGCCTGCGCGCCGAGACATCGCACAGCGTTTATCCGGCTGGTGGATTCACCAAGAGGGAAATCCCGGCATCGCAGAAGGTTGCAAACAGAAGATACCTGTCGATACACAAAAGACGGGGATGTGCACGCGATGTGAGGCGATCGGTTGCGCAGATGTGCAACGAGGCAGCGGGAGGGCCGGCGCATGCCGAATGCGGCGTCCTGGGCGCTGAAACGACAACGCATCCGGGCGGCGCGGGGGCGCTGCAAGGATGCGTTGACGATGCTTTGGTTGCGGGGGCTGGATTTGAACCAACGACCTTTGGGTTATGAGCCCAACGAGCTACCAGACTGCTCCACCCCGCGACAGGTAGGTTGACGATCAAGCCGGCTTTGAAAAGAACCAAGCGGCAGGATGCGTGTTCTGGTCAGGACGCCTGGGGCTTCAGCTTTGCGCTCAAGCCGCCCGCTTCATGTCTGACGATGAAGCTTGAAGCATCCGAAGGCAGGTGCCTTGTTGTATCGACACGTCCCAGCGCTTGGTGACGCTTCTTGTACTTGCCGTTTTGGCGAGTGTCGGCACGTGTCTCTTTGATTTGGTTGCGGGGGCTGGATTTGAACCAACGACCTTTGGGTTATGAGCCCAACGAGCTACCAGACTGCTCCACCCCGCGGCAGAGACATAGATTATGGCACACCTTTGAAGTCAATGCGAGCTTCGTCAAAAAAAGAGAAGAAAAAACCCGCCAGGCTTGCGCGTGGCGGGTTGCTCTGGCCGGGGCCAGACAGTGCTTATTCAGCAGCGGCCTCGGGCGCGGCTTCTTCCGTGCGCTCGACCAGCTCCATGTAGGCCATGGGGGCGTTGTCGCCCACGCGGAAGCCCATCTTCAGGATGCGGGTGTAGCCGCCAGGACGCTTGGCAAAGCGGGGGCCCAGCACGTTGAACAGCTTGACGACGTTGTCGCGGTTGCGCAGGCGGTCGAATGCCAGACGCTTGTTGGCGACGGTCGGCTCCTTGGCGAGGGTGATCAGCGGCTCGACAACGCGGCGCAGTTCCTTGGCCTTGGGCACGGTGGTCTTGATGGCTTCGTGCTCGATGAGCGAGTTGGCCATGTTGCGCAGCATCGCCAGACGGTGCGACGAAGTGCGGTTCAGTTTACGGAGTCCATTTCCGTGACGCATGGTGCTTTCCTTTCCTTATAAAACCAGCGGCCGTTTCAAGGTACCGCCGGGTGCACCGGATGCCCCGAAAGGCATCCACTTTCAAAATGCAAAAGTCCAGTGAGGTCCACCCGCCCGACCCAGCGGCAGCCGCAGATCCGGCTTTGCCGGTCTGCTGGCTGCGCCCCCTAGAGGGGGCCGCCGCAGGCGGTAGGGGGTGGTCTCAGATCAACGCTTATCCAGGCCCTGAGGAGGCCAGGCTTCCAGGCGCGAGCCCAGGGCCAGACCACGGGAGGCCAGCACTTCCTTGATTTCGTTGAGCGACTTGCGACCCAGGTTGGGGGTCTTGAGCAGCTCGGTCTCGGTGCGCTGGATGAGGTCGCCGATGTAGTAGATGTTTTCGGCTTTCAGGCAGTTGGCCGAACGGACCGTGAGTTCCAGCTCGTCCACGGGACGCAGCAGGATCGGGTCGAAGTTCTGGGCCGACTTGGCGGGCGCATCGAAAGCGGCGATTTCGCTGCCTTCCAGTTGCGCGAACACAGCCAGTTGCTCAACCAGGATCTTGGCCGAAGCACGGATCGCTTCCTCGGGCGAGATGGCGCCGTTGGTTTCGATTTCCATGACCAGCTTGTCCAGGTCGGT
>CAYPUS010000378.1:0-3487 GCA_964413815.1 uncultured Aquabacterium sp.
CAGAGCGCGCAAGAGGCCCTGCACAACGTGGCCGAGCTGAGCGCCCCGGGATCGGCCGCCCGTGCCGACCTCGAATCGTCGGTGCGCGAGATGTCGCAGGCCGCCCGCAGCCTGCGGGAGTTCGCCGAGCAGCTTGAGCGCCAACCCAATGCCATCGTCTTCGGAAAGTGAGCCTGTATGCAGAAGAAGGACCGCCCGGCTGCCATGAAGGTGTCCATGACAGCCACCATCAAACCGCTCGCCTTGGTACTGGCCCTGAGCGCGACCCTGGCTGGCTGCGGCAGCAGGCCGCCCACGCACTGGCTGGCCTTGCCGTGGCCCGGGGGGGCGGCACAAGCTGCGCCATCGACCGCCTCAGCGCAGCCGATGGGCCGGCAGGGCGATCCGGCCGAAACCCTTGGCATCTCCGGCCGGCCCGTGCTGGCCGTGCGCCGCATCGATGTGCCGGAGTACCTGCAAAGCGGCAGCGTGCGCTATCGCCAGAGCAACAGCCTGCTGGCCGAATGGCCCGATGTGCGCTGGGCCGACCGCCTGGAGGTGGCGCTGACCGACCACCTGGTGGCGCGCCTGCGCGAGCGCCTGCCGGGCTGGACGGTGTGCGAGCGGCATTGCCCGCTGGACCCGGGGATGCTCACGCTGAACGTGGCTTTCGCGCCCATGGACTATGTGCGCCCCGCGCGCCAGTTGCAGGCCCAGGCGCGTTGGCAGTTCAGTCAGCGTGACAGGCGTTCGCCTGCCGCGGGCAAGGCCGACATTGCGCAGGCCAGGCCCGATGTGCCCACCCGTATCACGCGGGCAGGCGCGAAGGCCTACGCCTTGCCTGTGGGCCGCGACGATCCTTCAGGCCATGCAGCGGCGCTGGCTGGCTTGCTCGATGAACTGGCGGCCCAGCTCACCTCGGAACTGGCCGGCGCGGCGCAGGACATGGCCGGACCATGAGCCGGCCTTCAATCTGCGCTGCCGTGCGCCATGACTGCCAGAGCGCCGGCCGCTTCCGGGCTGAACAGCGCGTACTCGGCGTGATCGTCCGGCACACGGGCTTCTTCCGGGATGCGGCACAGCCCCTTGCCGGCCAAAAACCGTCCCAGTCGAGGATCGGCACTGAACACGGCAAGAGGGATGGACAGGCAAAGGCCCGCGACGAAGGGCGCCCACAGCCAGGCTGTTGCGGCGAACTGCTGCCAGAAGGCCAGGCCCAGCGCCACGCCCAGCAGCGTGTGCAGCCAGAGCCGGGCGGCCGCGCTGGACCATGCGATGCCCTCGGCGTCGCGCTGCTGGCTGGTCCAGCCAGTCTCGCGCCCGAAGGGCAGGCCCAGCATGAACAACGTGACGGACACCGCCGAGATCGGCGCCATCAGCATCGAGAAGCCCGTCTCCATCGCGGCGCTGAGCAGCACCCGCACCGTGCCGCCGTACTCGCGCCGCAGGGCCGGCCGCAGCAGCACATCGCCCAGCGTGGCCAGCTTGGGCGCGAAGCACATCGCCATGGTGGTGCCGAACATCAGCTTGAACAAGGCCATGTCGACGGGTGCCTGCCGCAGCAGCCCCAGCGCGATCAAGGCCAGCCAGGCCGGTGCGCCCACATACATGGCGATGGCCAGCCACAGTTGGCAGCGGCTGACGGCGGGCAGGCCAGGCATGCCCAGCAGCTTCAGGTACTGCAGATTGCCCTGACACCAGCGCAGATCGCGCCGGATGAACTCGGGCAGGGTCGGCGGGTTCTCTTCCCAACTGCCATCCTCATCGGGCAGCACGCGCACCTCGTAGCCCGCGCGGCGCATCAGCACCGCTTCGAGCTGGTCGTGGCTGAGGACGTGCCCGCCCAGCGGGGGCTTGCCAGGCAGCAAGGGAAGGTGGCAGTGCGCCGTGAAAGGCGCCAGGCGCAAGATCGCGTTGTGACCCCAGTAGGGCCCGCAATCGCCTTGCCAGCTGGCCGCACCCAGGGTGTAAGAGCGCATGCCCAGGCGCATGCCGAACTGGAAGATGCGGGCGAAGGGGCTGGTGCTGGGCAGGCCGGTGACCAGGGTCTGCAAGATGCCGATCTCCGGCGAGACTTGCATGATGCGCACCAGCCGCAACATCGCAGCCGGGGTCATGACGCTGTCCGCGTCCAGCACGATGGCGTAGGCATGGTGCTCGCCCCAACGCTCGCAGAAGTCGCGGATGTTGCCGGCCTTGAAGCCGGCACGGTCCTCGCGGCGTCGGTAGGTGATGGGCAGGTGCGCGCCGAAACCTTCGCGCAGTTGTTCGGTCAGTTGCGCCTCGCCTTGCGCCATGTCGGGCTCGTCGCTGTCGCTCAACATGTAGAGGTGGAAGTGCCCGGCCTGCCCGGTGCGAACCAGGCCATCGAGCATCCAGATGAGGTTGCGGGCCAGCCGCATGGTGTCTTCATGACGGACGCACACCAGCAGCGCGGTCGGGCTGTGGATGGGCTCGTCGCCCCGGATGCGGCGCAGGTGCGGCGCCACCGTGCCGGCAGGGTCGCGCGCGAACTGCATCAGGCCGAAACCGATCACCGCATGCCAAAAGCCGATGCAGGTCCAGGGCAGCGTCAAGGCAAACACCAGCAGCATGGCGATGCCGTTCGCATCGGGCGCCTGCGGAAAAAGCGTCGCGGCCATCAGGCCCAGCAAGGCCAGCACAGTGCCCATCACCAGCGCGGCAAATCCCAGACGGCGCCTGCGCAGCGTGGCGTGCGGCCTCATGCGCCCACCTCGAGGGGCAGGCCGGCGACGGGGCGGGCAAGGCGGTGGCTTGGCATGAGGCTGGATTGTGGTGGCGCAAGCCGTGCGCAACGGACGACACCCACCCCCAGCCTGGATGGACGGTTTTCAAATGCTTTCATGCGAAATGCGTTGCAGGGCGGCTTGCTGCCGCATACTTTTTGACTGCAGACTGACTGTTGGGCCGAAGCTGCCGCTCCGCCTGCTGAACCCCCACGATGCCGCAACACGCCCCAACAACGCCGCAATAACGCCACCTCAGCGCCACCTCAACGCCATGCGAGTGACCACCATCTCCGAGGGTTTGCCCGCGCAGCGCCCGCCCGCCGCGTCGGTCGAAGCGCTGTGGCCGCACCTGCTGCGCCTGGTGCAGGAAGGGCACGATCCGTCGTCTGATGGCCCCTTGGCTTGGTGCGCCAGGTCAGGCTGGCAACTTCAGGAGGGCTGGCAGCCGGCCGCCCAGGATTTGTTCGCGCTCTTCAAACCCCTGATGGACCGCCATGCCCGTGGCGCAGGCTGGGTCGTGGCTCAGCTCGGTCAGAGCCTGGATGGCTGTGTGGCCACGCGCACCGGCGAATCCATGTTCATCAATGGCCCGGAGAACATCGTGCACCTGCATCGCCTGCGTGCACTCAGTCAGGTGGTGCTGGTGGGCGCAGGCACCATCGCGGCCGACAATCCGCAACTGACCACGCGCCGTGTGCCGGGCGCCAATCCCACACGTGTGCTGCTCGATCCGCGCCTGGGCTTGGCCGACGTGGCAC
>CAYPUS010000379.1:0-3483 GCA_964413815.1 uncultured Aquabacterium sp.
CGGCCAGGCGCTCGAAGATCCGCAAAGAGGCCTGCGCGTCCTCCATGGCGGCCGGCTCGGTGATCTCGAAGGTCACCAGCTCGGGCGCGATGCCGTTGGACTGCATGGCCTCGAGGATGCGCTCGACCAGGTCGGGCTGACGCAGCTGGTGCACCGACAGGTTGATCGCCACCTTCATGGGCAAGCCGGCATCCTGCCAGAGCCGGATCTGCCTGCATGCCTGCTGGATGACCCACTGGCCCAGCGCCCCGATCAGGCCGAAGCGCTCGGCGATGGGGATGAACGCGGTCGGGCTGATCATGCCCTGGACGGGATGGTGCCAGCGGACCAGGGCCTCGACACCGGTGATGCGGCCCGAGCGCCCATCGATCTTGGGCTGGTAGAACAGCGCCAGCCCCCGGCCTTGTTCGATGGCCTCGCGCAGGTCGCGCTGCAACGCGATGGCGCTGTCGGCGTCCTGGTCCATGCGCTCGTCGTAGAAGCAGTGCATGTTGCCGCCCGCATGCTTGGCCGCCAGCATCGCCGCATCGGCATGGGCGATCAGCCTGCCGCGCGGGCCATGGTCCGGATAGAGCACGATGCCGATCGAGCAGGACAGGCGCACCTCGCGCCGCCCGATGCGGTAGGGCTCCTGCAAGCTCAGGCGGATGCGATCGGCCACCAGCGCGGCCGCGGCGCTGTCGGGATCGCCGTCGAGCAGCATCAGGAACTCGTCGCCACCCATGCGGGCCACGGTGTCGGCGGCGCGCCCCATGCCCTGCAGGCGCAGGCCAACCTCGCGCAAAAGCGCATCGCCAAAACCATGGCCGAAGGAATCGTTGAACGGCCTGAAGCCATCGAGGTTGATGTAGAGCAGCGCCAGGCGGCGCTTGCCGGCCTCGGCGCGCATCACGGCCGCGGCAAGCTGGTCTTCCAGCCACAACCGGGTCGCCAGGCCCGTGAGCGGATCCAACACGTCCTGCCGGCCGCTGGCGCCTGGCAGCAGGTGCCGCCGTTCGCCAGAGGCGCCGCCAGGACTTCTGGCATCGGCGGCCAGCTGCGGCGCACGCCCGCGACGCCATGCCCACGCGCCGAGCACCGCCACCGGAACGAGGGCCAGTGCCCACCACCAGGAAGGAAGGATCGACATCGCGCCGGCCATGACCCCGTACTGCTCCATTCGGCCAGGCGCGCACGGCGTCTTCGTCCGGTACCGCCTGGCCAGCGCACCGCACAAGAGAGCTCGCATGGCTTGCTTGCCCACGCGCTCAGGGCCAGTGTCGACGGGATCGCGGCCTTGGTTGAGGCAAGCTCCGTGCAAATGGCACGATCAGGGCGGACTCGCGCACAGCGGGAACAAGGCGACGACAAAGCAAAGGCCGGTGCAGGACAACGCCTGGACCGGCCTGAGGGCACGGCGCCGAATCAAGGCGCCGCGCGGCGGAAAAGCGAATGCGAGATCGGTCAGCCGTGCATCAGTGCATGACGACCGGCTGCTGCGCCATGCAGGCGAAACGCTCGAGGTAGGCATCGAACTCTTCGACGCTGGGCGATGACTCGATCAGCGCCTCGACCCCTTCCTTGAACGACTCGGCCAGCGCGCCTTCGATGAAAAGCTCCCGGCGAGCGAACTTGTCGACGATCTCGTAGCCCCCGCGCTTGAGCCCTGCGGCCGGATCGACCGAGATGGGGTGATCATCGGCAGGCAGCTCGATGTGCACGACGGCATAGCTGTCTGAGTTGTAAAGCATGTGCATGAACGATACTCCGTGGACCTTCAGCCTAGCCTTTAGATAGGGCCGGAAACGTCAGCCTCAAGGCCATCATGACGTCTCCATCGGTGCAGTCATCCCCCAACTTGAGGGAACGCCGGCCCGTGTGGCAAAACAACGTGGCTTTGTGCACATGGCCACCCCCCGATTGAGTGGCATCCAGTCGGCATCACCATGGTGCCTCCAAGCAAGGCACGCCCTCATGGCAGCGGCCTTGCCGCAACACCCTCTCCTGAGGGATATGGATCGCCGGGGATCCTTCTACATTTTTGTTTGCGTGCTGTCTCACGGACCCATGAGGGGAGGACGACAAACACAAAAGCCCGCGGCCCTGGCCAAACCGGACAAGTGGCGACCTTTTCGGTAGATGAAACAGTCTGGTCGACGGCGCTTACTCATCCATACAAAAACAAGAACACGGTTGCGCAAACCCCGCCTGCATGGCAAATGTGGGCGGGGTTTTTTTTGTCAAGGCTTGCGTGCAAGCTGCTGCTCGATCGCAGCCACCAGGTCCTTGTCTTCCGGCGAGGTCAGGCTGCTGTAGCTGTCGACCACCGTGCCGTCCCGGCCCACCAAATACTTGTAGAAGTTCCACTTCGGCGTGGTGCCGCTGGCCTTGATGAGTTCGGCGAACAGCGCATTGGCATCGCCACCGCGCACATGGCTCTTGCTGAACATCGGGAACTTCACGCCGAAGGTGTTCGCGCAGAACGCGGCGATCTCCTGGTCGGTCTTGTGTTCCTGGTTGCCGAAGTCACCGGACGGAAAGCCCAGCACGACCAGCCCCCGGTCCTTGTACTTCGCATACAGCGCCTCCAGCCCCTTGTACTGCTTGGTGAAGCCGCAAAAGCTCGCCGTGTTGACGATGAGCAGCACCTGCCCGCTGTACTGGCACAGCGACTGCGGCTTCTCGTCCTTAAGACGCGGGAAGGTCTTGTTGAGCAAGGCCGGACACGCCGGCGCGGCGGCAGATGCGGCCGGGGCCGTCGGCGCCGGCTCTTTGGCTTGCGGGGCCGCCAGGGCGGCAGTCGGCACACCCAGTGCCAGCATCAGGCTCAGACCTGCGCGATGGGAAAGGCGATACATGGCAGCCTCCTGTGTTCTGTCTTGGGTCATCAAATGGGAGAAAGCGCGAAGCCCTGATTCTGGCGCCTGGCGTCGCCGGCGCCCAGCGATGTAACATCCGCCCTTCACCCCTCCCCCTGCCGCGTCCGCAGTACTGCGCCCGCCAGCCTCCTCGCGGCCTGGCGTGCCTCCGGCCTTCCCCCTCGCCCATGAAGCAAGTTCCCCTCCGCGCCGATGTCCTGGCCGGCATCACCACGTCCTTCGCCCTGGTGCCCGAATGCATTGCCTTCGCGCTGGTCGCCCACCTGCACCCGCTGATGGGCCTGTATGGGGCCTTCATCATCTGCACGCTCACGGCACTGTTCGGCGGCCGGCCCGGCATGGTCTCGGGTGCGGCCGGTTCGATGGCGGTGGTGATCGTTTCGCTGGTGGTGCAGCACGGCGTGCAGTACTTGCTGGCCACCGTGCTGCTGGGCGGGCTGCTGATGATCGCCTTCGGCGCGCTGCGGCTGGGCAAACTGGTGCGCATGGTGCCCCACCCGGTGATGCTGGGCTTCGTCAACGGGCTGGCCATCGTCATCGCCTGGTCCCAGCTCGAACACTTCAAAACCCACGATGGCGGCTGGCTGCAAGGCACGGCGCTGGCCGTGATGCTGGGGCTGGTGGC
>CAYPUS010000380.1:0-3473 GCA_964413815.1 uncultured Aquabacterium sp.
CGGCCGCGAAGGTTCGCGGCCGATGCACGCTAGCGCTCTACGTGCGGCTGAAACCTGGGGCGGGCTTGTGGACAGTGCGCCACGGCTTGCGCGAGGGCTGTTCAGGTTGGCTCAGCGCGACTGCTGAACCTTCTCCAAACAGCAACGCCACCTGGCGGTGGCGTTCGATCGCATCATTTGATCGCATGATGCATGGCGCGCCCGGCTGGGATCGAACCAGCAACCCCTGCCTTCGGAGGGCAGTACTCTATCCATTGAGCTACGGGCGCAGCAACAACAGGCATTCTAGCAGTGCACGGCGCAGACTTCGCCAAGCAGCGGTGGGACATCTTATAATCTCCCTTTCCCATCGCGAGGCAGCGCCTTGATTGCGCATGCCCGGGGTGAGATCCCCCAATCAACCTGCGCCTCCTGAAACCCCCCATGAGCCAAGCGCCCCACACCCAAGACGGCCACGAAGGCCCGATCCAGACGCCCAAGCAACTGATCGCCGCCGTGGTGGCAGCTTTCGTCTTGCCCGTGATCATCATCGTGCTGCTGGTCAATTACGTGGCCGCCGGCAACAAGTCCGCCGCCGGCAGCGATGCCCTGAGCGAGCAGGCCACCGCCGAGCGGATCATGCCCGTGGGCACGGTCGAGATCCGGGTTGCCTCCGCCAACACGGGCCCCCGCAGCGGTGAAGAGGTCTACAAGGCCCAATGCGCCAGCTGCCACGGCACCGGCATGATGGGCGCGCCCAAGTTCGGCGAAGCCGGCGCCTGGGGCGGTCGCATCGGCCAGGGCGATGCCAAGCTGGCCGAGCACGCCATCAAGGGCTTCAACGCCATGCCTCCGCAAGGCGGCGGCGATTTCAGCGATCTGGAAATCCACCGTGCGGCCGTCTACATGGCCAACAGCGGCGGCGCCAAGTTCACCGAGCCGGCTGCACCGGCGGTTGCCGCTGCCGCTGACGCTGCATCCGCACCCTGATCTGAAGAACCGACTGGATCGCGCACGGCGATCCGGTACAGCAACAAAAAACCGGCTCCACGTGAGCCGGTTTTTTGTTGCCTGCCTTCTTTGTTGCCGGTGTTCCTGCGGGCGCGCCGCCGGTGCCCTCAGCCGCCCACCGCCTCGGTTTTGGCAGGTGCCGGCCTGGGGTCAAGCTGGTAACCGAATCGCCCGGGCATTTCTGCGAAAGGCATGTCCTGCACCGGCCAGACACCCGCGTCCAGCGCATCGGCCGCCGCGTCCATGTCGAGCGAGCGCACGACGCCAAAGCCCAGTTCCGTCTCCAGGAACAGGCGGCCGTTTTCATCCAGCCACGCCGACTTGACCGCGCCCACAGCCTGGCCGGTATGGGCGTCCACTTCATAGCGTGCCTGCGCGCCCTCGCCCACTTTGTGCAGGCCGAAGACCAGCGGCGCGGCTTCCAGCTGCAGGTAGACACGCTGCGGCCCGTTCTGGAAGAACCAGGCCCCCTGCGCATCGCATTCGTAGTTGCGCTGGATGAACTCTTTGAGCTTGTCGTGGTTGATGCGGCTGCCCTTGACCTGCGGGAAGGGCCCGGCCGCTTGCGTCGGTTCATCGCGCATGAACCAATCGCCCCGGGCATCCAGGGCCAGCCAGCCATAGCAGTCCGGCACATTGGGCCACTTCTTCAGGGCCGCTTTGACGATGTCATCCATGATGGCGCTTCCTCGACTCAGAGTTGTTGCATCAGCCAGCGGCCAACCGCTTCGGGCAAGCCGCCCACATGCCCCGGAAAACCGCCCAATGGGAAGCCCACATGGCCACCTTCAGGCGGCTGCCACAAGGTCACCGCAGGGCCCACATCCGCACGCGCGGGCAGACAGGACGCGGGAATGAAAGGATCGTTGCGCGCATTGAGCACCAGCGTGGGCACTTCCCGCATGGCCTTCAGACCCGGCTTGGCCGAGCAGCGCGCCCAATAGTCTTCCGTGTTGGCAAAACCATGCAGGGGGGCCGTGAAGACATTGTCATACGCGTAGAGATCCCGCGCCGCACGCAGGGCGGCTTCGTCGAAGAGCTTGGGATACTGCTTGAGCTTGGCCAAGGCCTTGGGCTTCATGCTGTTGAGGAACATGCGGGTGTAGATGACCCGGTTGAAGCCCTGCCCGATCGAGCGCCCTGCGGCCGCCAGGTCCACTGGCGACGACACCGCCACGACCGCCCGCACCAAGGCGCCAGCCTGGGCCCCGGCCTCCTGTGCCCAGCGCAGCAGGGCATTGCCGCCCAGAGAGATACCCACCGCCAGCATGGGCCCGGGATGGGCCTGGTCCAGCTTGCGCAGGATCCAGTCGATCTCGGCGTGATCGCCCGAGTGATAGGTGCGCGGCGCGAGGTTCAACTCGCCCGAGCAGCCGCGGAAATGCGGCACCACATAGTCCCAGCCCTGCCCGTGTGCCCAGTGCGCGAAGGCGCGCGCATAGTGGCTTTGCGAAGACCCTTCCAAGCCATGGAACAGCACCAGCAGAGGCCGGCGCCCCTGGGCCGCCGCATCCAGGCTTGCACCAGGGCTGGCGCGCTTGAAATCGACGTCGATGAAGTCGCCATCCGGCGTCTGCCAACGCTCGCGGGTGTAGGCCACTGGCAGGCTGCCCAGATCCGGATGCGCCTTGCTGTACAAGGCCGGCCAGATGGTCTGCGCATTGCCGCCGACCGGGCCATGTCCAGCCAGCCATCGCGGTGCCCGGTACTGGATCACGCCATGCCCCTTCGGTGTCAGTGCAGGACCGTGCGCGGTTCGGTGATGTCCGGCAGTTCCTGCGGCATGCCGGAGCTTGCGTGATGGGCCACCATGCGCCATCCCACCGGCGTGCGCACATACACATTGGTCGCCATCACATAGGCCGTGCGCATGCCGCCTTTGTCATCGACGGCCTGGACCTTCTCGGTGACATGGTGAACCGCGAAAGCGGTGCTCTCGAAGCGGCGCACATGGTGGATCTGAACATGCACCGGCCCGTTCGCGAAAATGGCCTCGAAGCCCGCACGCACGGCCACGGTGCCCACCACGCGGGGCCCGCCCGGGTGGACGCAGGCAATCTCTTCGTCATCGGACCACACCGCCATCATGCGCTCCAGATCGGCCTGTTGCATCGCATCGTAGAACGAGGCCTCGGTCTCGTCTGCGGTGCTCATCATGGCCGCCTGGGAAACTTTGCGTGCGCGCGGATCGTTCATGCCTGTCGGCTCCCGTGTGTCTACAGCAGGCTACTTGAAAACCACCGTCTTGTGCCCGTTCATCAGCACGCGGTGCTCGGTGTGCCACTTCACGGCCCGTGCCAGCACGACGCACTCCACGTCGCGGCCGACGGCGGTGAAGCCCTCGGGGCTGAGGGTGTGGTCCACCCGTTCGACATCCTGCTCGATGATCGGGCCCTCGTCCAGATCGGCCGTCACATAGTGGGCCGTCGCACCGATCAGCTTGACCCCACGGTCGTGCGCCTGGTAGTAGGGCTTGGCGCCCT
>CAYPUS010000381.1:0-3452 GCA_964413815.1 uncultured Aquabacterium sp.
GGGCGGCGCCGTGCTGACCGCCCCGACGGC
Organism: uncultured Aquabacterium sp.; assembly: GCA_964413815.1. Taxonomy (GTDB): domain Bacteria; phylum Pseudomonadota; class Gammaproteobacteria; order Burkholderiales; family Burkholderiaceae_C; genus Aquabacterium. The sequence continues at coordinate 31 of CAYPUS010000381.1, forward strand.
CAACTTCGCCACCTCGGGCGGCCAGGTTTCCGTGACCGACATCACCGTCGATCTGCGCACCCAGGGCATCTATGCCACCCTGGCAGGCAGCCACGGCCTGAGCGCCCGCCAGGTTCGTGTATGGGACTACGCATACATCGATGGGCCGACAAACATCTCCGGCCTCTATTACGGCACGGCGAGGTTGGAGAACCAGCTCACCGGACTGTCCATCACTCAAGAAGCCTTCGATCTTTTCGCGCAAGGCCTGGGCCTGAAGGCCGGCGGTATCGCCGTCATGAGCGCGATCGCCGACTACGGCGTCATGACCTCCACCTTGACCGTGGTTGTGCCTTTCCCCGAACCCTCGACCTATCTGATGATGGGGTTGGGGATCCTGGGTGTGGGGATCGTCGCCCGGCGCCGCAGCGCCGCTTGACGCAAGGGAGACACCATCATGCGACTTGCCAAGATCCTGACGCTCACCGTAGCCATGGCGGCCGCCGGCAACGCCTGCGCCCAGTTTGTCCATCAACTCACCGTGGCGCAGGACGGCGGCGCAGGGCTCTACGGCGCCAGTCTGTACGGGCTGCAGGGCCAGGTCGACCTGACGTTTTCGCCGGATCTGCTCAGCTTCTTCGAGGTGGTTGGAAGCCAGACCACATTCCTTGCGCCCACACACCTGGACTACACCGGCCAGACCATTCAAGCCAAGGTTGCGAGCCTGTCCTTCACCCACACCTCGACCGTTCCCTACTGGACGCCCGCCGCGCCCCCCTTCACCATCGACAGCCTCGGCATGCAAGGTGGCATCACCTGGACGATACCGACAGCCAACTTCGCGTCCACAGGCGGGGCCCTGTCGCTGAGCAACCTCGAGATCAACCTCGCCACGCAAGGCGTCTACGCCGACATCTCTGGCGCCAATGGCTTGACCGCCCGCAAAGCTCGCATCTGGGACTACGCAAGCTTCGAAGGGGACGCGGCCTTCCCCTTCACGCCCGGGATCATCACCATCCAGAACACCGTGAGCGGCCTGACCCTGACCGACGAGGCCATCGACATGTTTGCCCAGGGGCTGGGTTTGAAGGTCGGCGGGCTCGCAGCCCTTCGGCTTTCAGGCGACGCATCGATGACCACCTTGACGACCCTTGAGGTCCACATGCTTCCGGAGCCGTCGACCTACCTGATGATGGGCCTCGGCCTCGGCGGGCTGTTCCTTGCTGCGCGAAGACGCAAGTCGGGAGGGACCCCGGCCTGACGCATTCAGCTACTTTTCCGGCGCCGATGGCCCCATGCGTTTCAAACACCATTTCGGTCATCGCCCGCCTTGTGTCTAACGCGAACCTGAGCAAAAACGGCCTCGGAGCGGGACGCCCCACGCCTGAGGAACACCTGCCAAACAGTTTGTCAACAGAGGAATCGCCTCACCCCCCCGCAGTCAAATGGCTGAAATCCGAAAAACCGCGTCTTATGCACGTCGCCCCCCCCTGAAAAGGGGGCGGGGCGGGCGCCGGGGAAATACCGCCTCACAACGGATCCCGGTAAGCTCACAATGGCTCATGCGGATCGAGGATCGGTTTAATGGCCTACCGCATAGAAACTTCCATTTTACTTTCGTGGAGATACATATGAAACACATCGCAAAGGCACTGGTTCTGGCTTCGGCCCTGGCTGCCGCTGGCATGGCTCACGCTCAACTCGAAGCCAACGCCACCCTGGTCGCTGGCGGTCCCGCCACTGGCGCCTTCGGCTTCGAAATGAGCAACCTGCGCGGCTCCGGCTCGCTGGCTTTCTCCGAAGACCTGATCGGTGCTCTGGCTGTCGCCGGCATCCAAACGTCGATCGTCTCGCCCGCTACCGGCACGGTGTCGGACAGCGTCATCGACATCACCGCTCCCATCTTCAGCCTGTCGGGCAAGTTCACCGCCACCAGTATCGGTGAAGGCGGCGTCTTCGCCGCCACGAACGTGGGCACGCTGGGCGGCGCCAACATGGTTGCTCCCACCGCCAACTTCGCCACCGCCACCGGTTCGCTGTCGGTGACCAACATCCAGGTTGACCTGGTGTCCAAGGGCATCTACGCCACCATCTCGGGCGGCAACGGCCTGGCCACCCAAAACCTGCGCGTTTGGGACTTCGCCAACATCGACGGCGACACCACCTTCGCCGCTGTGCAAGGCACCACCACCGCCAACAACGTGCTGACCGGCCTGACGATCACCACCCAAGCTTTCGACGCTTTCGCCAAGGGCCTGGGCCTGAAGGCTGGTGGCATCGCCGCCATGTCTTCGATCGCTGACTACGGCATCATGACCTCCAGCCTGCAAGTGGACGTGTCGGTCGTTCCCGAGCCCTCCACCTACGCTCTGATGGGCATCGGTCTGGTTGGCCTGGCTTTCGCCGCCAAGCGCAACCGTCGCGCCTGATTGACGCGCAGACCACGGTCTGAACGTCTGTCTCCTGACGTAGCGGTCTGACCGCTGCGTCAGGTCCAGGGCCACCATCGGCACGCCTCCCGCCAGAGGACCGTGCAGATGGTGGCCCTGATGTTTTTGGGGCGCACATGCCCCTGCTGCCTTCTCAGTTTTCAGAAATTTCTGAAACTACGCGGGTTTCCACAAGGCAGGCAGCCCCATGACACCCCTGGTCCAAAGCTTCGTCGCGCATTTCGGTGAAATGGGCAGCCGCTGGGGCATCAACCGCACCGTCGGCCAGATCTATGCGCTGATCTTCGTGTCACCCAAGGCGCTGAACGCGGAAGAGATCGCCGAAACCCTGGCCTTCTCGCGCTCGAACGTCAGCATGGGGCTCAAGGAGCTGCAAGCCTGGCAGTTGGTCAAGCTCAAGCACCTGCCGGGTGACCGTCGCGAGTACTTCGAGGCGCCCACCGATGCCTGGGAGATCTTCCGCAAGTTGGCCGAGGAACGCCGCCGCCGCGAGATCGAGCCCACTTTGTCCATGCTGCGCAGCGCGCTGCTTGAAAAACCCACGTGCGAGGAAGACGCCATCGCCCAAGAGCGCATGCGCGGCATGCACGACTTGATCGAGATGCTCACCGACTGGTTCGACGACATCCAGCGCCTCGACAGCCGCACGCTCGCCCAACTGATGCGCATGGGCACCAAGGTGCAAAAGCTGCTGGAAGTCACCGGCGCCATTCCGCGCCAGAAGTGACGCCACGCCCGCCCAAAGAAAGGCCCTCGCCATGGACGCACTGACCCTCGCGCGCGCACAGTTTGGCGCCAACATCACCTTCCACATCCTCTTTCCGACGATCACCATCGCGCTGGGCTGGGTGCTGGTGTTCTTCCGCTGGCGCTGGCTGCGCAGCCGCGATCAGGGCTGGCTTACCGCCTGGCGCTTCTGGACCAAGGTCTTCGCGCTGACCTTTGCCTTGGGCGTGGTCAGCGGCATCACGATGAGCTTCCAGTTCGGCACCA
>CAYPUS010000382.1:0-3430 GCA_964413815.1 uncultured Aquabacterium sp.
GCTGCAGATCATGCTCGACAAGGGCAAGGAGCTGGACTGGTTCCACAGCGGCGAGATCGTCTCCTTGGGCGTGGTGGCGCTGGTGGGCTTCCTTGTCTTCGTGGTGTGGGAGCTCAAGCAGGCGCATCCGGTGGTGGACCTGGGGCTGTTCGCGCGGCGCAATTTCCTGTTCGGTGCCCTGGCGCTGGCGGTGGGCTATGGCCTGTTCTTCGGCAATGTGGTGCTGCTGCCTTTGTGGCTGCAGCAGTACATGGGCTACACCGCCTCGGCGGCGGGCATGGCGGTCGCGCCGGTGGGGCTGCTGGCGATCCTGCTGTCGCCCATCGTGGGCAAGAACGTCAGCAAGGTCGACCCGCGCATGCTGGCCACCGTGGCCTTCGGGGGTTTTGCGCTGGTGCTGTGGATGCGTTCGCAGTTCACCGTGCAGGCCGATTTCGCCACCATCATGGTGCCCACCATCTTGCAGGGCGGCGCGATCGCTTTCTTTTTCATCTCCTTGAGCGCGATCACCTTCAATGGCCTGACACCCGACCGCATTGCTTCGGCATCGGGCTTGAGCAACTTCGTGCGCATCACGGCCGGGGCCATGGGCACCTCCACCGTCACGACGCTGTGGGACGACCGGGCCACCTTGCACCATGCGCACATGACCGAGCGGCTGACGCAGTCCGATCAGGCGGCCACGGAAGGCTTCAAGGCCTTGACGGATCTGGGGCTGAGCTTCGAGCAGGCCGCCGCGCAGATCAACCGCTTGATCGACCAGCAGGCCTTCACGCGGGCGGCCGATGACGTCTACCTGTTGTCGGCGGTGCTCTTTCTGTGCCTGATTCCGCTGGTGTGGATGGCGCGGCCGCAGCCCACGCAGGCGGCGGTCGATGCGGGTGGGGCGCACTAGGCGCTCAGGGGCCCGTTCTGGGGGGCCGCTCAGCGCCCCAAGAAGGCGGCGCGCACCTGTTCCAAGGCATCGGGCTGCTCGCAGGGCACGGCGGTGCGATGCGGCATGCTGCGCAGCCAGGTGATCTGGCGCTTGGCCAACTGCCGCGTGGCGGCGATGCCCTTGTCCATGACCTCGCGCAGCACCGCGGGCTGGTCCAGGTCCAGGCCCGCATCGAGGGCTTCCCACACCTGCCGATAGCCCACACAGCGGATCGAAGGCAGGCCCGCATGCAGGTCGGGGCGCTGGCGCAGGGCTTTGACCTCGTCCACGAAGCCGGCCTGCATCATTTGCTCGAAGCGCAAGGCGATGCGGGCGTGCACCCAGGCGCGATCGAGCGGTTCCAGCGAGACGAGGATGGCCTCGTGCGCGGGTGTCGCTGAGGCGGGGGAGCCGGCCTGGCCTCGGCTGTGGAAGCTCGACAGTGGCCGGCCCGTGCTGTGCCAGACCTCGAGCGCCCGCTGGATGCGCTGCGTGTCGCCGGGCGCCAGGCGGGCGGCGGTGACGGGGTCGACCTGTGCCAGTTCCGCATGCAGGGCGGCACTGCCTTGCTCTGCCATGCGCGCATCGATCATGGCGCGGATCTCAGGGGAGGCCGAGGGCATTTCGTCCAGGCCATCGAGCAGGGCTTTGATGTAGAGCATGGTGCCGCCCACCAGCAAGGGCGTGCGGCCGCGGGCGCGGATCTCGCCGATCAGCCGCAGCGTGTCCTTCACGAAGCGGGCGGCGCTGTAGCTTTGTGCCGGGTCAATGATGTCGATGAGGTGGTGGGGCACCTGCGCCATCTCTGCGGCGCTGGGCTTGGCCGTGCCGATGTCCATGCCCCGGTAGACCAGTGCCGAGTCCACGCTGATGATCTCCAGGGGGATGTCCTGTGCCAGTGCGAGGGCGGCTGCGGTCTTGCCGCAGGCGGTGGGGCCGGCGAGGATCCAGGTCGGTGGCGAGGTCGTGGGCGGGTTCATGCGCGCGAGCTTCGGGTGTGGTCAGGTATCAGGTCGGTTTGATCATGCGGGCATGCGCTGGCATCACACCGCCTGGCCCAGGCGCCTGGCATCGCCGTCTCGCTGCACGGGCACCAGGGCCACCCAGGCCGTGACCATGCCGCCCACGCACATGCCCAGGGTCATCGGATGGATGGTGCCAGCCCAGCCGGGCAGCGAGGTCCACCACGAGAGCAGGGCGCCGATCAGGAAGGCGATGGCCGCCAGCACGAAGCCGGACAGGGCCGATGCGGCGCCGGCCTGGGTCGGGAAGGCCGAGACCACCCCGGTCTGGGCGCAAGGCTGATGGATGCCGTGCGCGAAGGCATAGACCCACATGCCGGGCAGCAGTGCCCAGGGGCTGATCGGCCAGCCCAGGCCGACCTGCGCCACCGAGAGGCTGGCCATCATCAGCCCGCCCGTGACCGAGCACCAGCCGGCCACGCGCACCGTGCCTTCAATGCCTTTGCGCGGCAGCGTCCGGCGGCACACAAAGGTGCCGGCGAGGTAGGCCACCGAGAGCGTGGCGCCGCACAGGCCGTAGGCGGTGCGGCCGATGCCCATGATGTCGATGAAGACGAAGGCCGACAGCGCCAGGTAGACGTAGAGACCGCCATAGGTGGCCGAGGTGAGAAAGGTGTGGGCGCGGAAGGTCGGGTGCTGCGCGATGCGCCACCAGTTGCCCATCATCGCCGGCCAGTTCAGCTGCTTTTGCCGTCGGGCTTCGGGCAGGGTCTCGGGCAGGCGCGTCCAGACGAAAAGCCAGGTGAGCAGGCCCGAGATCACCATCAAGGCCATGGTGGCCCGCCAGCCAGCCCAGGTGGCTGCCAGTCCGCCCAGGACGGGGCCGCCCAGCGCGAGGATGCCCAGACCGCTCATGCCGCGGGACATCATGCGGGCGCCTTCGTCGGGCGGATAGAGGTCACGGATCATCGCGCGGCCACACACGACCGCCGCCGACAGGAACGCCCCTTGCGCGGCACGCGCAACGATCATCACGAAGGCATCTTGCGCGAGCACCGTGGCCAGGCTGGCCAGCACATACAGGCCCAGGCCCCAGCGCAGCACGGGCTGGCGGCCATGGCGATCGGCCACCGGGCCCCACAGCAGTTGCCCGAAGCCGAAGGCCAGGATCAGCACGGACAGGGTCCACTGCGCATGGGGCGTGTCCATGCCCAGCGCACGCTGCATCTGCGGCAGTGCGGGCAGGTACAGGTCGGTGGTCAGCGGCTGCAAGCCCGTGAGCAGGCTCAAAGCCACCACGATCACCCAGGCGCGTGGCAGCGCGTGTGGCGGAGGGTCAGAATCGCTCATCCGGCCTCAGGAAGCGCCATTGGCCCACGGGCAGCTTGCTCAGTGTGATGCGGCCCATGCGCACGCGCTTGAGCCCCACGACCTTGAGGCCGACGAGCTCGCACATGCGGCGGATCTGGCGCTTGCGGCCTTCGCGCAGCACGAAGCGCAGCTGTTGTTCGTTCTGCCACGAGACCTGGGCGGGCTTGATCGGGCGGCCGTC
>CAYPUS010000383.1:0-3378 GCA_964413815.1 uncultured Aquabacterium sp.
CTCGTGGCCGGCGATCATGCGCAGCGTCGTGGTCTTGCCGCAACCGGACGGGCCCAGCAGGCAGCAGTAGTCACCCGCGCGGATGGTCAGGTCGATGTGGTCCACCGCCATGGGGGCACCCGGCCCTTCGCCATAGCGCTTGGTGAGCTGATGCAGCACCAGGTCGGGCTTGGCCGCCATGGTCGCCACGCGCTGCTCGCGCAGGGACATCGTTGCACGCATTGCACCTCTCCCAGGACGACGCCGTTGCCGTCCACGGGGCTCACAGAGTGCAAAGGCTGTGCCAGCCGCAAAAGGCCTCGGCGTGCATGTTCTGAGTGCGGCGCGCGCGATATCAAGGCATGTCGCGCAGGCTGACGCACCAGATTGCATACAAAACGTCGCGCGGATCGTATACAAAGTGGTGCGTCTGCGCCGATCCGGCGCAGCCACGAAAAAGGGGCCCGCAGGCCCCTTGTCATCTCCGCAAGCCAGTGCTCACTGCTGGATCGCCTCGACCTGGATCAGCAGCTTGACGTCGTCCGGGATGCCGGGCAGACCGAAGCTCATGCCGAAATCGCTGCGCTTGATCGAGGTCTCGAAGTCACCGCCGCACACCTCGCGCTTGAGGCGGGCGTTTTCGTAGCAGCCGTAGTTCAGGGCCTTGAGCGTCACGGGCTGGGTCTTGCCCAGCAGCGTGAGCTTGCCGTCAACGGCCGTCACCTTGTCGCCATCGAAGACCAGCTTGTCGCTGGTGAAGGTGGCCGTGGCAAAGCCATCGACGTTGAAGAAGTCCTTGCTCTTGAGGTGGCTGTCGAAGCTGCCGGTGCCCGTGTTGATGGAGGCCATGTCGATGGCGATGTCCACCTTGCCGGACTTGGCGGCCTTGTCCAGCACGATGGTGCCGGTCTTCTTGTCGAAGCGGCCCCGGTTGGTCGAAGTGCCGTAGTGCTTGGCCTCGAAGGTCACGAAGGTGTGCATCGGGTCGATGGTGTAGGTCGCCGGAGCGGCCTGGGCGGCGGTGGCGGCCGCCAGCGTGGCGGCCAGGGCGACGGCGGGCATGAAGGCAGAACGGATGGTCATGTGTGTCGACTCCTTGTGGACAGGGATGGAGGGAGAGTGAGAGGTGGAAAACAGCAAGGGCATCAAGCGGCCATCACATCGGCCCGATGCCTTGCAGCACGAGCTTGAAGCGCACTTGCACGTCATTGGCGACGATGGCGGTGTCGGCCCACTCGCCGTCGCCGATCTTGAAATCCAGGCGCTTGAGCACGAAGCCGCCGGTGGCCGTGCTCAGCCCCCCGGCCTGCGTCAGTTGCACCGGCACGACCAGATCGCGGCTGTGGCCCTTGATGGCCAGCTTGCCGGCCACCTCGAACTTGCCGCCGCCCAGCGCCTTGATCGCGCTGGACTGAAAAGTCGCCTTGGGGAACCTGCCGGCATCGAACCATTCGGGCTTGATCAGTTCGGCATCCGTTTCCGGATCGAGGCTGACGCTGCCCAGCTCGATCTGGAAGGCGATCTGGCTGGTCTGGGGCGATTTGGGATCGAACCGGGTCTGGGCCGCAAAGCGCTTGAAGCGGCCCGTCAGTGGCACGCCCAGCTGTTTGGCCACGAAGCTGACCTCGCTTTGGGCGGGCAGCAGCGCCTGGGGAACCGCCTGTGACCAGGCTGCGGGTGCGGCGGTCAGCAGGCAGCCCATCAAACCGGCGCCGGCCAGCCCGGCCAGGACACTGCGGCGTGCCGCCTGCGGCTTCGTGATGAAGGAAAGGCCCATGTCGTGCTCCTGGGGTGGAAAGGTGCGGATGGTGTCAGGTCCGTCCCGGGCGCATGCGCTGCAGCAGGCCATCCCGGTCGATGAAATGGTGTTTGAGGGCGGCGGCCACGTGCAGGGTCACCAGGCCCATCAGGCCGAAGGCCGCCAGGCCATGCAGGGCCTTGAGGGTGTCGGCCAGCTCGGCGTTCTTGGCGACCAGGTCAGGCAGGGGCACCACACCGAACCACACGATGGGAAAGCCCTTGGCCGAGCTGTAGGCCCAGCCCAGCAGCGGCACGGCAAAAAAGAACACATACATCAGGTGGTGCACCGCGTGGTAGGCCACGCGCTGCCAGCCGGGCATGCCCTGTTCGATGGCGGCGGGCAAAGCGGGCGGGCGGTGTGTCAGGCGCCAAATCAGGCGCAGCGCCGACAGCAGCAAGATGGTGACGCCGGCCCATTTGTGCCAGTTGATCAGCTGCAGCTTGGCCGGCGAGAACGGCATCGCACCGATGCGCAGCCCCACGGCGAAGACCGTGATGATCGCGATGGCCAGCACCCAATGCAAAACGATCGCGGTACCCGTGTAACGCTCAATTGAGGCTGTTTGTCCTGTTTTCATAGGGTTTCACTCCTGCCGCATCGCGCAATAGTGAAGAGGTTAGCCCAGGAAAGCCAACGATGCTTGAAGTGGCTTCACGTCCAAATTCAAAACAATTGAACAGTCGCGCATCCACCCCTTCAAATTGGAAAATCGGCAAAACGCGCTCAAGCGCTGCAGCCTCTGGTCGAAATTCCGCATATAGCCCCTCGCCGCCATGTACAACCCGCTCGTCAAACGCCTCAACGACCTGCTGCTGGGAACCGATCCCAAGCAGCGTCTGCGCATCATGCGGTCGCTGATGGCGGCCAATGTGTTCGTGGCGTGCTGCTGCCTGCAGCTGTATGCGGCACTGACGGGCTTCATGAAGATGGGCGATGTCAAGATCCTCTCGGGTGCGATCTTCGTCAACATCCTCTTCTGGTACGCCTTCTTGCGATCTGGCGCCAACAAGCGTTTCGAAGATCCGGCCATGACCTTGCCGCAAATCCTCTTCGCCTTGACCATCATCGTCGGGGCGTATGCGGTGACCGGGCCGGTGCACGGCTCGGTGCTGATGCTGCTGACGCTGGTGCTGGTCTTCGGCATCTTCAACATGAAGCGCAAGGGCGCGCTGATCGCGGGCGCCTACACCGTGTTCGTGATGGGTGCGGTCATCAGCTACAAGGTCTACACCGATCCGGTCGACTACCCCTTCAAGCTGGAGATCGTCCACTTCATGCTGGTGGCCGCCATCGTGCCCACGATCTCGTCCCTGGCGGCCCAGCTCAGCAGCATGCGGGCCAAGCTGCAGGCGCAAAAGGACGAGCTGGCCAACGCGCTGGTGCGCATCCAGATCCTGGCCACCCGCGATGAACTCACCGGCCTGCTCAACCGCCGTCACATGATGGAAGTGCTGGGCCAGCACCGCAAGCGCCTGGAGCGCTCGGGCCACCACCGCTTCTGCCTGGCCCTGCTGGACATCGACCACTTCAAGCGCATCAACGACACCCACGGCCACGACGTCGGCGACGAGGTGCTGCGCAACTTCTCGAAGGTGGTG
>CAYPUS010000384.1:0-3374 GCA_964413815.1 uncultured Aquabacterium sp.
GCGCGAGATCGCGCTGGCCATCGGCGAGCCGCCGGCCACCAAGGGCTATCCGCCTTCGTGCTTTGCCAAGCTGCCTCAACTGGTCGAGCGCAGCGGCAATGGCCTCAACGGCCATGGCTCGATCACCGCCTTCTATACCGTGCTCTCCGAGGGCGATGACCAGCAAGACCCCATCGCCGATGCCGCGCGCGCCATCCTGGATGGCCACATCGTGCTGTCGCGCGAGCTGGCCGAGTCGGGCCACTTCCCGGCCATCGACATCGAGCGCTCGGCCTCGCGTGTGATGCACAACGTCGCCGAGCACGGCCACATTGATGACGCCCGGCGTTTCCGCCAGCTGTGGTCGCGCTACAGCAAGGCGCGCGACCTGATCCAGCTGGGTGCCTACACACCGGGCGGCGACCACGACCTGGATCTGGCCGTCAAGCTGCACCCGATGATGGTGCGGCTGCTGCAGCAGGACATGCGCGAGCCCGCGCACCTCGATGACAGCGTGGGCGACTTGCATCACATCGTCAACAGCTGAGGCGACACCCCATGAGCAGTACCCTGTCCCCCTTGTTGCTGGTTCTGGAAGCGGCCGAGAAGGCGCGCGATGCGGCGGTGGCCGATCTGGAGCGCGCCCGCAAGGCCTACGAGGCGGCCCGCCAGCAGTCGCAGGCCCTGATCGACTGGCGCCGCGAATACCAGGAGCGCTGGCAGTCTCAATTTCGCCAGACGGGTGGTATGGAGATCATGCGGTGTTATCAGGACTTCATGCAGCGATTGGGCGAGGCGGTTTCCGATCAGGATAAGAGGGTGGAGCAGGCCCATGTCTACATGGCGCGCTGCCGTGAGCAGTTGATCGAGCGCGAGCGCAAAGTGGCCGCGGTCACCCAACTGCTTGAGAGACGCCAGGCGGAGCTGCAGATCGCGCAGAACCGCCGGGATCAGAAAGCCACCGATGAGATGGCTGCCAGGGCTGGCCGCGGCATGCAGGCCTTCGGTCCGGGCAGCAGCCCGATGGCCTCTGGTTCGTATTGAGTGGTACCGAGAGGAGTTCGCACGATGCCCACGCCGATCAAATCCCCCCACAGCAACGCCCAGACCGCCAACGGCGGCATGCCGCATGCGCTCAACGAGCTGGTCAACAAGCTCAATGCGCAGGCCAGCGAAGCCATGGTGGGCGTCGATGGGCAAAGCCCGCAGCAGGCCTTCTCGCGCTGGCTGGAAAAGCATGCGCTGGGCGCCGATGCGGCATCCCGCCAGGGCGCTCAGCCGTCTCAGACCAACGCCGCGCAGGCCAACGCCCAGGCTTCCCGGTCGGCCGAGCAGGCGCTGGCACGAGCCCGCCAGATGGCGGCGCCCACCGCCAAGGCCTTCGAGCCCAAGCCGATCGACGCGGGCGCCCAGGCCAAGGTGCGCAACGAGCAGCGCAACACCGCCAAGCCCGCCAGCAAGGAAGGCGCACCCAAGTCCGGGCAGGCCGACAAACCGGCCGAGGGCGAGGGCAAGCAAGACGAAGTGAACTTCAGCACGGCAGCGGGCGATGGCGCCGCGGTGGTGCGTGAACTGACCCCGCCCCCTTCCATCCAGCCTGGTGATTCGGCCGGCATGATGGCCTGGCTGGCCAGCCTGACCAGCGGTGACCTGCAGGGCCAGGCACTGGCCGAGGAAGCCGATGGCGCCCAGGCGGGCGGCCAGGGCGATGCGTCCGGCACTGGTGTGGACCTGGCCGCGCACGGCAAGGGTGCCCACGGCCAGCAAGGTGGCATGGCCCTGGACCTGAACGCCTGGCAGACCGTCGGCGGCAAGGCCGAGGCGATGCTCGAGCAGTTCAGCGGCCAGGCCGAGGGCGACCCGCTTGCCGGCGTGATGGCAGGTGGTGCCGCCAAGACTTCGGGCTTCGGTCAGATCCTGGGCGAGGCCGGCCAGAAGATCCGCCACGAATCGGCCACCTTGAACACGCCTTTCGGCAGTCCCCAGTTCCCGCAGGCCCTGGCCGAAAAGGTCAGCATGTGGGTCGGGCAGGCCAGACAGGACGGCACCATGACCGCCGAGCTGCACCTCAATCCCGCCGAGATGGGTCCCATCAACGTGAAGATTTCACTCAACGGTCAAGGCGCGCATGTGGATTTTGCCGCGGCGGCGTTAGAAACAAGGCAGGCGATCGAAGCCAGCCTGCCCATGCTGTCGAACGCCCTGAACGATGTGGGCCTGAGCCTGACCGGGGGGGACGTGTCTTCACAGACTTCCCAGCAGGCTTTCGAGCAGGCGGCCGCGCGCGAAGGCGGCTCTCTGACGGGCGCCCGGGGCTCTGCCCAGGGCGATCAGGCCGACGATGGCGAGGCATTGAGCACCCGCCAGGTGGCGCCCCCGCGCGCCGGCCGTCCGGGCGGGCTGGACCTGTACGCCTGAGCTGGGCTCGGCTTGTCGCCCGGAATCATGCGTGTTTCTCACGGTTTATTGATTCATCGCGAAAACGCTGGGCTCGAATAATCCCTCTCATGCACCGGGCACCTGAGATGTGCGCCCGGAACATGATTCCCAGGAGATACGAGCATGTCAGCAGCATCCGCCGCGACCCCAGGCGACGCCCCGAAGGGCTCCAAGAAGCTGATCGTCATCATTGCCGCAGTGCTTGTGCTGCTGGCCGTGCTGGTCGGTGGCTTCTTGATGATGAAGAGCGGAGGCGCGGCTGAGCAGGACGAGGCGGGCGAGGGCGCCGCCAAGGTCGTCAAGAAGCACGAACCGCGCAAGGTCGACCGCACCGGTCCGCCCACCTTTGTGCCCCTGGAGCCCTTCATCGTCAATCTGGCCGACCGCGATGCCGAGCGCTTCGCGCAGGTGGGCATCACCTTGCAGGTCGACGATGCAAAGATGAGCGAAGAGATGAAGGCCTACATGCCGGCGATCCGCAACGCCGTGCTGCTCATCCTCTCGCACAAGACCTCGGAGGAGCTGCTGAGCTCCGATGGCAAGACCAGGCTGGCCGACGAGATCCGCCGCGAGGCCGCCCGCGCCATGGGTTACGAGGTCGAGGATCCGGACGACGAAGAGGAAGTGGCCGACGACCCTGCGAAGAAGAAGCGCAAGAAGCGCCGCCGGGTCGAGAGCTACAACCCGATCGTGCAGGTGCACTACGCGAACTTCATCATCCAGTGATGGATCGCCCCCAAGCCGCCCCTTTCTTCACCGGTCTTTGAAGTACCCTGACCATGAACCAGCAAATCCTCTCGCAAGATGAAGTGGATGCCCTGCTGCAGGGCATCACGGGCGAAAGCCAGAAGCTGGAGCAGGAAGAGGCGCCCAAGGAAGGCATCCGCGACTACAACCTCGCACAGCAAGAGCGGATCGTTCGCGGGCGCATGCCCACGATGGAGATCATCAACGAG
>CAYPUS010000385.1:0-3364 GCA_964413815.1 uncultured Aquabacterium sp.
CACCGGCCGAGATGAAAATCTTGGCGCCGCTGAGCTTGTAGGTGCCGTCGGCTTGGGGCTCGGCCTTGGTGCGCAGCAGACCCAGGTCGGTGCCGCAGTGCGGCTCGGTCAGGCACATCGTGCCGGTCCATTCGCCGCTGGTCAGCTTGGGCAGGTAGGTCTTCTTCTGCCATTCGGTGCCGTGGGCTTCCAGGGCGGCGTGGGCGCCATGGCTCAGGCCAGGGTACATCGTCCAGGCCTGGTTGGCGGCGTTGAGCATTTCATACACGGCCTGGTTGACCAGCATGGGCAGGCCCTGGCCACCCCACTCGGGATCGGCCGACAGGGCCGACCAGCCGTTTTCGGTGTACTGCTTGTAGGCGGCCTTGAAGCCATCGGGGGTCTTGACCTCGTGGGTGGTCTTGTCCAGCACGCAACCCTGGCTGTCGCCCACCAGGTTCAGCGGCGCCAGCACTTCGGAGGCGAACTTGCCACCCTCTTCCAGCACGGCATTGACGGTGTCGGCGTCCAGATCGGCGTAGGCGGGGATCTTCTTGAGTTCGTCAACGGCACCCAGCATTTCGTGGATCACGAATTGCATGTCGCGCAGTGGGGGGGTATAGGAAGGCATCGTGTAGCTCCTCGGTCAGAAACGCAGGTAAGCAGTGGGACAAAGAAAAACCTGATCAGGGCCAGGCGACGGATGAAACCAGTGTGGAATCAAGGATGGGATGTCACGGGCGCGTCCTTCGCATAGAACTGGACGACGCGCTCGAACGCGGTGCGGGCCCGCTCCACCGCGCCGGCCGAGCGCAGGAAGCGCGCGTCGTGGTGCAGCGAGAGGATCAGGCCATGGATTTCAAAGAGCATCTGCATCGCATCGGTGTCCTGGCGCAGGTGTCCCATGTCGATGGCCATGCGAATGGCCCGGTCCAGCGCACCGTGCCACAGCAGCACCATGCCGGCCAGCGCATCGCGCACGGGGCCCGGCCGGTCGTCGAATTCGACGGCGCCGCTAATGTATATGCAGCCGGAGTCGATTTCGGTGGCGACCTTGGCAATCCAGTTCTCGAAGAGGGCGCGCACCCGCGGCAGGCCTCGGGGCTTGAGCACGGCGGGGCGGAACACTTCTTCCTCGAAGCGCTCGTGATACTCCCGGATCACGGAAATTTGCAACTCTTCGCGGGAGCCGAAGTGGGCAAAGACGCCCGATTTGCTCATGCCGGTGACTTCGGCCAGGGCGCCGATGGACAAGCCCTCGATGCCCATCTGGGAGGCCAGGTTCAGCGCGGCCTCCAGGATGGCGGCCCGCGTCTGCTGGCCCTTGTGCGCGCCGCGCCCACGCTCGCGCACCACCTCGGGGGCGGATCGGGCGTCAGGGGGCAGAAGATCGGACAAGGGCGCTCCTCGGATCACGGAATAAAACGAACGGTCGTGCTATTTTGCAGAAATTGGGGCCGCTGTGTGCATCGCCGCCAACTTTTTTTTGAGGGGCACGGCCCCGGGCGGTCCCGTTTGCGCAGGAATTGGCGACTTGGACCGGAGGCGCCCTGGGGTTGACCCTAGGTTGGGGCACGGCACTGCCTCAAAATGTTGCAAGCGGACGGCGCCGGCCCGCGAAGCTGCAACAAATGGTTGAGAACTTCACCCTTCCTGCACTATCCTGAGTGCATCGTCGCCTTGCATAGGCTTTCGCTGGCTGGATCGATCCCCGGCCCCGCGGCGTCACCCTTGGCGACCCGTTTCCCTCAAGAGGGGCGATATGGACGTGCTGCAACTCGACGTGTCAGGCCGTCCGCAGGCTTGGCTGTCGGCCAAGGAAGCGGCGGTCCTGTATGCCAGCGATGCCATCGCCTGGACGCTGGGCGATCCTTGTCTGGTGCTCCGGGGGGGCATCCAGCGCCGCACCGGCCTGCAGTCGCGCCTCGATCTCCACCCCATCGTCGCCGTGCATGGCACCGTGCCCAGCCGGGCCTGGCGCCAGCAACCCGCCCTGTCCAACCCCAAGCTGTTCGCGCGCGATCGGCAGCTGTGCGCCTACTGCGGGCAGCGCTTCGCGCTCGACGACCTGACCCGCGAGCACATCGTGCCCACCTCGCGGGGCGGCTGCGACACCTGGACGAACTGCATCACCGCCTGCCGCGCCTGCAACGGGCGCAAGGGCAACCGCACGCTCAATGAGCTGGGGTGGTCGCTCTATTACCTGCCCTACGTGCCCAGCCTGCACGAGGACATGATCCTGCGCGGCAGGCGCATCCTGGCCGACCAGATGGCCTTCCTGCTGGCCAGCGTGCCGGCCCACAGCCGGCTGCGCCGATCCTGAGGATCGCTCAGGTCCAGCTCGCCGCGATGATCGGGTTGAGCGCGGCCTGGTAGTTGGCCGGCAGCGTGGTGGAAGCGGGCTCGGCGAAAGCGGACATGGCTTGCAGCAGGCCGTCCACCTTGGCGGCGGACAGGGCCTTGCCGTTGTCCAGGCGGACTTCGTCGATATGGAAGTTGGCGCCCTTGAACCAGTCGCGCACATAGACGGCATCGCCAGTGCCGATCACGACGATGCCCAGGTCCAGCCCTTCCCTCGTCAGCCAGATCTGCGACTCGGTCACGCCGGTCATGCGCACCGTGTCGAAGCCGGTCGTATCGAGGTTCTCGATGACGTCCATGTCATCGCCGGGATTGAACAGGTAGGTGTCGTTGCCGGCGCCGCCCACGAGCAGGTCATAACCCTTGCCGCCCACCAGCGTGTCGTTGCCGCCACCGCCCGAGAGGTAGTCGATCCCGCCCATGCCGTACAGCACGTTGGCGACCTGGTTGCCATAGATGCGGTTGGCCGACTGGTTGCCGGTGATGGTCTTGGCGGACGGATCGGCCAGGTAGGCGCGCTCCACGTTGTTGGCCATCGTGATGTTGTCGACCCAGACGAAGTAGGTGTCGCTGCCGGATGAGGCCTGCTCGATCACCGTGTCGAGGTTGTCGGTGATGAGGTACACGTCGTTGCCATTGCCGCCGATCAGCGTGTCCTGCCCGCCCTCGCCGCTGAGCTCATCCGCCCCGCTGCCGCCCGTCAGCACGTTGTTGCCCGCGTTGCCGTAGAGCTGGGTGGCGGTCTTGCCGCTGGTGAGGTTGAAGTTGCCCGTGCCTTGCAGCTCGGCGTATTCAATGTGATCGGGCAGCACGTAGGAGGTCAAGGCGTAGACCTTGTCGTAGGTCCCCCCGTCCGCCGTTTCGATCACGAGGTCCGAGGCGTGGTCCACATAGTAGGTGTCATCGCCCGCGCCGCCGACCAGGGTGTCGATGCCCGCGCCGCCATTGAGCGTGTCGAGGCCATCGCCGCCCATCAGGTAGTCGTTGCCAGCCAGGCCGTTGAGGCTGTCGTTGCCCAGACCGC
>CAYPUS010000386.1:0-1735 GCA_964413815.1 uncultured Aquabacterium sp.
CCTGATCGCCGGCCGCCCGCCGTTCGATGCGCCCTCCCAGGCCGCGTTGATGAACATGATCTACAACGAGAGCCCGCAGCCCTTGTCGGGCATGCGTGCCGGCGTGAATGCGGCCGTCGACGAGGTCATTCTCAAGGCGCTGGCCAAGGACCCCAAAGACCGTTACCCGAACTGGGATGCCTTCGCGCATGCCCTGTCCAGCCTGATCGCCGACCACAAGGTGCCGCGCGGACAGTTGCAAGGTGTGCTGGATTCGGAGCGCTTCAACCTGCTGCGCTCCCTGGACTTTTTCTCGACCTTCGGCGATGTGGAGTTGTGGGAAGTGGTGCACCGCGCCAAGTGGCAGCGCTTCGCTTTCGGGCATGCGCTGTACCGGCGTGGCGAGGAAGGACGCACCTTCCACATCATCGCGCAAGGCAGCGTCGAGGTGTACCGCAACGCCAAGCGCGTGGCCCTGCTGGGCGCGGGCACCTCGGTGGGTGAGATGGCCTACCTGGCGCCCAGCCCCGAATTGCGCCGGCACAGCACCGATGTGGTCGTGACCGAGCCGACGACGACGATCTCGTTCACGCCGGAAGCCATGCAGCAGTTGAGCCCCGCCTGCCGGCATCTCTTTGACGAGGCCTTCATCCGCGTGCTGGTGCGGCGCCTGCATGCGGCGCACGAAGCGCTGGCGCACCCGCGGCGCATCATGTGACGCGGCCAGACCGGCTGACGCGGCGGCGGCGAGCCGTCCACCCGCACACCAAGGCCAACCCTCCCAGTGCCATGCCGACAGTGGCCGGCTCGGGCACCACGGCCACCTGCGCCTGCACGGTGATCGTGTTGAGAGAAATCTGCGCTTCGCCCAGATCGCTTTCGTAGCGGTAAATGGGCACGTCGATGTAGACGGACTCGGTGCGGTAGTAGCAGATGCTGGGGTCATCCTGCTCGCAGTAGTCGAGCACCTGCTCATCGTGCGAGTACACCTTCTCGAAGCCCTCGAAGATTTCGATGTAGTCGACCCCGGCCCAGGCCGTCAGCTCGCCAGCGATCTGGGGCGCCAGGGCACCAGCCTGGTCCGAATCAATCGAGAAATTGTCGCCGCCCGAGCCACTGCTCAGCACGATGGTGCCCGATTGCCCGTTGAGGCCCACGCTGCCTGGCCACTCGACGAAATAGCCGCCGCTGTAGGTGACCTTGTAGCCGGTGATCACATAGCCCGGCTGGGGTGTGAAGTCGAAGAATGCGTTGAAGAAAGCGGTACGCGAATCCTCGGTGAACTGGGTATAGCTGCTGGCAAACGCCGCCAGCTGCCCCTGGAAGTTGATCACGACACCTTGGTCCACCTGGGTGTAGGACACCGAGTCCGGCGAGATTTCCACCGGTCCGTTGTAGATGCTGTCGGAGGTGAAGGAGAAGGTGTCGGGGTCGAAATCGATGACGACCTGAGCGGTGGACCATTGTGTGGGCGCCGCATGGGCGGCCGTGAGGCCGGCGAGACCCGTGAGGCAGACAGCCAGACCAGACAATCCGGACAGAACGGCCCACCGGGCCACGAAAGATGAACGCGACATGGGGCCCCCTGATGAACTGGACGTGACGGAAGAGGAAAGGCGGGACGTGAACGTGACAAAATGCAATGGCGTCCCGCCATGGGCGCGCCGGGCCTGCCCGAACGCCTAGCGCAGACTAGGACGGGGGGCCCCAGGCGCCCATCCCTATGTCTAGGGACGGACCATGGCCGCCCCCCACC
>CAYPUS010000386.1:1745-3364 GCA_964413815.1 uncultured Aquabacterium sp.
CCTGGCCCTCGGCGCCAGCCTGGCCCACGCCGCCGATGCCGATTGCGAGGCCAAGGCCGCAGAAAAGAAGCTGTCGGGCGCGGCCAAGACCAGCTTCGTCAAGAAATGCGAGAAGGTTGCCGCGCAAGCCGCCGCAACCGAAGCGTGTCTGACCAAGGCCGCTGAGAAGAAGCTGTCTGGCGCCGCCAAGACCAGCTTCACCAAGAAGTGCGAGAAGGACGCGGCCGCCGCGCAGTAAGCCCTTCCTCATCTGGCCCCCTGGACCTTCGGGGACGGCGTGGGCCGGTGAGGGCCGGACTTGGGTCCGACTTCAGCGGGTCCAGACACCCCGCGCCAGCAAGGCTGCGAACAGCGGAATCAGCACCAGCAGGTGCGCCTGCGCCATGACCAGGCGTCGAACGGCGCGCACCTCTTCATCAGGCGGCAGCGACCCACCGGCGTCGAGCGCCTTGCGCCAGCGGATGAAGGCCCGCGTCGGCTTGATCGACATCAGGCCGCCCGCGACGAACAGCGTCACCTTCAGATGCAGCCACGGCTGCTGCCAATACCAGTCTGTGCCCTTGACGCCCCACCAGGTGCGTGCCAGCCCCGTCACCAGCACCGCGATGGCGGCGATCACATAGACCTTGTCCAGCACCGCCAGCCGGCGCACCACGGCGGCGTTGAGCCATTCCGAGCGGCACAAGGCCGCTTCGCTGGTGACGAACACCGCCAGGGTCAGGATGGCCACGAAATGGGCGTAAGCAAGAAGCGCTTCGGTGAGCATGGAGGGGCCCTTCAATTGGGTGCGCGCTGCGGCTGATCCTGCCAGTATCCGGGATCGCCATAGGCCTGCTTGATGAAATCGATCCACAGGCGCAGACGCAAGGGCAGGTGCTTGCGTTGCGCGAACACGGCATAGATGCCATTGGGCGGGGCCGCATGGTCATCCAGCACGCTGAGCAGGCGGCCCGCGCGCACGTCGGCTTCGACCTCCCACCAGGAACGCCAGGCCAAACCCAGTCCTTCCAGACACCAGGCATGCAGCACCTGGCCGTCCGAGCAATCCAGTCGCGTGGACGGCCGCAAGTGGATGAGCTGCCCATCGGCCATGAACGCCCAGCCACGGGTCTGGCTGGCTTCGGAACTGAGCGTCAGACATTCGTGCCGGACGATGTCCTGCGGGCGGGTGGGGCGGCCCCGCCGGGCCAGGTAATCGGGACTGGCGACGCACAGGCGGCGGTTGTCCGCCAGGCGCACGCTCACCAGACTGGAGTCGGGCAGGTCGCCCACCCGCACGGCGCAATCGAAGCCTTCGTTGACCAGGTCGACCAGGCGGTCCGACAGGTTCAGCGACAAGGACACCTCGGGATGGCGCGACACGAACTGCGGCACCAGTGGGGCCACATGGCGGCGGCCAAAGCCTGCCGGTGCGGTGATGCGCAGGTGGCCGCTGGCCTGCAAGCCGCCAGCACTGACGCTGGCCTCGGCATTGGCCAGGTCGGCCAGCACGCGCTGGGCATCCTCCAGAAAGGCACTGCCTTCGTGCGTGAGGCTGATGCGGCGCGTCGTGCGCACCAGCAGCTTGACGCCCAGGCGCTCTTCCAGGGCATCGATGCGCCGCCCGATGACGGCCGGCG
>CAYPUS010000387.1:0-3362 GCA_964413815.1 uncultured Aquabacterium sp.
TCCGTGTCAACGCCATCGCGCCGGGCTTCTTCCCCAGCAAGATGACGGCCGGCCTGCTGAGCGCGGCGGGTGAGGAGAACGTGGCCAAGGGCGCGCCGCTGCTGCGCATTGGCGACGACGAGGACCTCAAGGGCGCGACGCTGCTGTTCGCGTCGGACGCGGGCAAGCACATCACCGGCCAGATCCTGCCGGTCGATGGTGGTGTCAGCGCGCTGATCGGCGGCTGAGCCTTCCGTCTCCCTTTTCTATCGGAGTGCCATCATGGCCATCCCGTTTCAGGTCCGCGTCCCCTTCATCGAGCAGATCGGTTGCGAGCTGCAGCGCTGCGAGAACGGCGAGGCGGAGGTCACGCTGACGGTCGATGCAGACCGCCACACCAACTCCTTCGGGGTGGCGCATGGCGGCCTGCTGATGACCTTGCTGGACGTCGCGATGGCCAAGGCGGCGCGCAGCCTCTACCAGCATCTGCCCGATGGTGGGCCGGGGGCTGTCACCGTCGAGATGAAAACGAGCTTCCTGCGGCCCGGCGTGGGCGCCATCCGCGCCCTGGGCAGCGTGCTGCACCACACGCCAGCGACGGTCTTCACAGAAGGCAAGGTGCTCGATGAGAAGGGCCGGCTGTGCGCGCATGCCACGGCCACCTTCAAGTTCGTGCGGGCCTTGCCGGACCGGGAGATCCGGTCCAAGACCAAGCCTTCGCTGCGTGGGCCGGGCTCTGACTGAGTCGCTCTCTTGCTCTTTCTCGATCCAGGCGCGCCAGCATGCGCGCTGCCTGTCCACCCATCACTTACACGCTGAAGGATGCACATCATGAGCCAGGTCAACCATCAGATCCTGCTGGCTTCCCGCCCCAAGGGCGAGGCCACGGTCGACAACTTCAAGCTGGTCGAGCAGCCCGTTCCTACTCTGGCAGAGATGCAGGAAGGGCAGGTGCTGGTGCGCCATCACTACCTGTCGCTCGACCCGTATATGCGCGGGCGCATGAACGAAGGCAAGAGCTACGCGCAGCCTCAACCGCTGGACACAGTGATGATCGGTGGCACGGTGGGCGAGGTGGTGGCCAGCAAGCACGAGCGCTTCGCCGTGGGCGACCATGTGCTCGGCATGGGCGGCTGGCAGGAGTATTCGCTGGTCGATGCCAATGTGCGGGGCAACCTGCACAAGGTGGATACCACGCACATCCCGCTGTCGGCCTACCTGGGCGCGGTGGGCATGCCCGGGGTCACGGGCTGGTACGGCTTGATGAAGATCATCGAACCCAAGGCTGGCAACACCGTCGTGGTGAGCGCGGCCAGCGGCGCGGTCGGCAGCGTGGTCGGGCAGCTCGCCAAGGCGCATGGCTGCCGCGTGGTCGGCGTGGCCGGTGGCGTGGACAAGTGCCGCTATGTGGTCGATGAGCTGGGCTTCGATGCCTGCATCGACTACAAGGCGCATTCAGAGCCGCGCGCTTTCTATCAGGCGCTCAAGGAGGTCACGCCCGATGGCATCGATGGCTACTTTGAAAACGTCGGCGGCATGATTCTGGATGCCGTGCTGCTGCGCATGAACGCTTTTGGGCGCATCGCCATGTGCGGGATGATCGCCGGCTACGACGGGCAGCCGCTGCCCTTGAACAACCCGGCGCTGATTCTGACGAACCGCCTGCGGGTCGAAGGCTTCATCGTCAGCGAGCACCCGGAAGTCTGGCCCGATGCCACCAAGGAACTGGGCACGATGCTCGCGCAGGGCAAGCTCAAGTTCCGCGAATCGGTGGAGCAGGGCATCGAACGCGCACCTGAGGCCTTCCTCGGCCTGCTCAAGGGGCGCAACTTTGGCAAACAACTGGTCAAGCTGATCTGAGCAGGAGCACAACACGATGACAAACAAACTCGTTCTCAAGCCCGGCACGACCGCGGTGATCACTGGTGCTGGCAGCGGCTTCGGCCTGGAGTTGGCACGCCTGGGTGCCCAGAAGGGGCTGAATCTGGTGCTGGCCGACATCCAGCAAGATGCGCTGGACAAGGCAGTGGCCGAACTGAGCCAGACCTCGGCCAAGGTGGTGGCGATGAAGGCCGATGTCTCGCGTGCGCAGGACGTGCAGGCGCTGGCCGATCTGTGTGTGAAGCACTTTGGTGCGCCGCATGTGGTGGTGAACAACGCGGGTGTGGCCAGTGGCGGGCTGATCTGGGAGCAGACGCAGCGCGACTGGGAGTGGGTGCTGGGCGTGAACCTGTATGGCGTGATCCACGGCGTGCGGGTGTTCACGCCGCTCATGCTGGAAGCGGCGCGCAAGGATGCGGCTTATCAGGGGCACATCGTCAATGTTGCTTCGATGGCTGGCTTGGTGAACGCCCCGAACATGGGCGCTTACAACGTGAGCAAGCACGCGGTGGTGTCGCTGAGCGAGACCTTGTTCCAGGATCTGGCGCTGGTGACCGAGCAGGTGCATGCCTCGGTGTTGTGTCCCTTCTTTGTGCCGACGGGGATTCACTTGTCGCACCGCAACCGGCCTGCTGAGTTGCGCAGTGAGGGCAAGCCGACGCCCAGCCAGTTGATCGCGCAGGCGATGAGCACGAAGGCGGTGACCTCGGGCAAGGTGAGCGCGGCGGATGTGGCGGGCCTGGTGTACGACGCGATCGAGGCGGGGCAGTTTTACATCTACACGCATCCGAAGTCGCTGGCTTCGGTGAGGACGCGGATGGAGGATGTGGTGCAGGGGCGCAACCCGACCGATCCTTTCGAGGGCAAGCCGGAGATCAGCGGGCCCTTAAAGACGGCTTTGCGTGAGGCGATGGATAAAGCGTCGTAAGCGACACGCCGCATTACCGCAAAAGAAAGCGCGCTTCTTGGGGGCGCGTTTTTTGTTCTTTGCGGGTTCGCGGGGAGATTGAGCGTGCGTGGGGTGGGGGCGCTTTGTCGGTGCACCGCAGGGCGGGGCTGGGTCGGCGTCTGGCCGGGCTCCTATGTTGGTGGTCCCGCTGCGCGGGACTGCCCTGCGCTGCTCGCAATGAGGTGGTGCCGTGGAACTCACTGCGGGGCTATCGCCCCTCCGTTCAAACAGCCACGGCAAGTTTGATGGACGAAGCGCGCTGCGCGCGCCCACCTCATTGCTGCGCTGCTCGGCACCAACGAAGTCGCCCGGCCAGACGCCGACCCAGCCTTTTCCGCCCTGCTTGTCGCGTGCGAAGAGGGAGGTGGCTCGGTGTCCACGAATCAGCGTCAGGGTTGCGTTGCCTGTTGATTGCTTGACCTGCCATGCCCGCGTTGATGGTTACCCATGCTGTTTGCAGCATCCTCGGGACAAGGCGATAGCCTGAATGCGCTGTCCGTGGCGCCACACCAAGCAAGGCCGCAGCACGCGGCGAGCGGGGCGGACAAGGGCT
>CAYPUS010000388.1:0-3360 GCA_964413815.1 uncultured Aquabacterium sp.
ACGTCGACGGCAAGCCCAAGCACTTCGAGATGGGCTGCTACGGCATCGGCGTCACGCGCATCCTGGGTGCGGCCATCGAGCAGCGCCACGATGAACGCGGCATCGCCTGGCCGGACGCCATCGCGCCTTTCACGGTGGTGATCTGCCCGGTGGGCTACGACCGCTCCGAGGCCGTCAAGGCCGCGGCCGACGAGCTGCATGCCCAGCTGCTGGCCAAGGGCGTGGACGTGATCCTGGACGACCGTGGCGAGCGCCCGGGTGCCATGTTCGCCGACTGGGAACTGATCGGCGTGCCGCACCGCGTCGTCTTCGGCGACAAGGGCCTGAAGGAAGGCCTGGCCGAGTACCAGGGCCGCCAGGATGCCGAAGCGACCAAGCTGGGCGTGAACGATGTCCTGAATCACGTGCTTTCCCGCCTGCAAATCGCCTGAGTGGATGGTCTACTGGCGGTTTAAGGTCGAGGGTGATGACGTCCGGTTCGGTTATGCCTGTTTTGCCCACTTGGTCCTGGCGTGGCCTGGTGATGGCGGTGGCCTGGGTGGTCGCCGCCGGCCTGTTCGCGCCCTCGGCGCAGGCGGGCGGGCAGGTCGAAGAGCCGCTGGCTGACTCGGTGCGCTCGGCGCTGGCGGCCGCCATCGGCGGCAGCGCCCCCTCGCTGGTGTTCGCCGACGAGGCGCAGCGCCAGGCCTGCGAACGCTGGGCCCTGGTGCTGGAGGTCAAGCTGCGCAAGCGCAAGCCCGATGAGCTGGTGCGCACGGAGTTTTTCAAGACCGTCTGCTACGAGGCCAAGCGGGCAGGGCTGGATCCGACGCTGGTGCTGGGCCTCATCCAGGTCGAAAGCGGTTTTCGCAAGTACGCGATCTCGTCGGTGGGCGCACGCGGCTACATGCAGGTCATGCCCTTCTGGGCGCGCCTGATCGGCAATGGCGATGCCGCCAGCCTGTTCCACATGCAGACCAATCTGCGTTTCGGTTGCGTGATCCTGAGGCACTACCTCGATCGCGAAAAAGGCAACCTCTTCATGGCCCTGGGGCGCTACAACGGCAGCCGCGGCCGGGCCGAGTACCCGAACATGGTCACCGCCGCGCGGCGCAGCTGGCAGATGCCCGAAGCAGCGTTGGCGCTGGCGCAGCCCCTTCGCGGGGGCTGAGCGGGCCGCGGGGAATCAAAGCCCCGTCCACTGCCGGGGCTGGGCCTGCTCGATGCGCAGCATGCCCAGGACGCGCTCGATGGTCTCGTCGACCAGTTCGTCGATGCTGCTGGGGCGGTGGTAGAAGGCCGGCATCGGCGGAAAGACGATCCCACCCATCTCAGTGACGGCCGTCATGTTGCGCAGGTGCGCAAGGTTGAAAGGTGTTTCCCGCACCATCAGGATCAGGCGCCTGCGCTCTTTGAGCGTGACGTCGGCGGCGCGGGTCAGCAGGTTGTCGCCCAGGCCATGCGCGACGGCCGCCAGCGTCTTCATCGAGCAGGGCGCGATGACCATGGCCTCGGTCGCGAAGCTGCCGCTGGCGATGCACGCCCCCACGTCACCAGGGCCGTGGGCGTGGCTGGCCAGCGCCTCGAGCGCGTTGCGGTCCAGGCCCAGTTCGTGGTGCACGTTGAGGATGCCGGCGGGCGTGGCAACCAGGTGGGTCTCCAGGCCCAGGGCCCGGGCACGCTGGAGCAGGCGCACGCCATAGACGGCGCCACTGGCGCCGGTGATCCCGACGACCAGGCGCCGCAGGCCGGGGGCGTGCCCCTGCAAGGTGGAAGCGGCGGCCTGCACCACAGCCAGCCTGGTTCAGGCCTTGTCGCCCAGCACCTGCTGGAGCTCGCCCGCCTGGTACATCTCCATCATGATGTCGGAGCCGCCGATGAATTCGCCGTTGACGTAGAGCTGGGGGATGGTCGGCCAGTTGGCGTAGTCCTTGATGCCCTGGCGGATCTCGTTGTCTTCCAGCACGTTGACGGTGGTCAGCTCGTTGACACCGCAGGCCTTGAGGATCTGCACGGCGCGGCCAGAGAAGCCGCATTGCGGAAACTGGGCCGTGCCCTTCATGAACAGCACCACCTTGTTGCCCTTGACCAGGGTGTCGATGCGTTGTTGAACGTCGCTCATATGCTCAAACCATGTCGTTGAATTGGGAACAGGCCGAGGTTATAGCAGTCCTGGGTCCGGAAGGCATGGCGCGGCGCCATACGTGAGCCGATCAGAAGGAATAACCGACCGACAGTTTGATCAGGGGGCGCAGGCGCAGGTCGCGCACCAGATCGTCGAGCGACTTGTCGCCTTGCAGGGCGCGGGACATGTTGTCCATGGAGCTGGCGCCCACGCCGACGAGGCCCAGGTCCGCATTGAAGCGCCAGGCGCTGGACAGGCCCCACATGCCGAGGCGGCTGGTGAAGCCTGCGCCCACATAGGGCATGGTGTGCTGGCGGGGGTCGCCATGCTGCCCCAGGGTGTCGAGCTGCTGCAAGCTGAGGTTCAATCCGCCGCCCGTGCCGCCAGACGACCACCAGGATTGGCCGGTGTCGCCACGCAGCAGGCCGGCCGTGGCACGAAAGCCGCCTTCGACGTAGTAGTCGGACAGCATGTGAAAGCTGCGCAGGCGCAAGCCGCTGGAAATGGGTTGGGCCAGCACGAAGCTGTCCTTGAGCGGGTTGACCGGCCGGTCCATGACGATGCCGATGCGGCCCTCCCATTGCGGCCAGAAATCCCTGCCGCGCAGGTTCAGGCCTTTGCCGCTGGCTTCTTCGCTCTGGGCGGCCGGGTTGCGGCTCAAGGGGATGCGCACCGTGGTGAGGTTGCCCGCTCGCGTCGACTGCTGCCGCCAGGCGTGTTCGGCCTGGGGCACCATCTGCGCCTCGGCGGGGCCCGCGAGGGCTGCCGCCACGGTGGTGGCGGCCAGCAGCACCGTGCCCATGGGCCATCCTGCCCGAGCGGGCTGCTGCAACTGAAGCGGGGTGTCAGCGGGATGGATCATGGGGTACCTCCGGGCAATCAACTTCATGCTACGCCCGGTCAAATGGCCTGTGCTGCGGAGTTGTGAACGTTCGTCAGCGCATTTTCACCACGTGGCGTGGCATCGGGAGGGGAGTTACACCAGCTTGTTCAGGGGCTTGTGGCCGCCCGTGCAGCGCGGCTGGCCTCCCAGATCGAAGCGTGTACTTACATTCGCAAAGCCCGCTTCACGCAAGAGTTGCGCGACGGCGACAGCCTGGTCGTAGCCATGTTCCAACAGCAGCCAGCCGCCCGGCGGCAGGTGAGCGGGCGCGGCGCGGATGATGGCCCGCAGGTCGTCCAGGCCGTCCGGACCGGCGGTCAAGGCCTGGCGGGGCTCGTGTCCCAGGACGACCCGCACATGGCCGCCCTGGGAC
>CAYPUS010000389.1:0-3356 GCA_964413815.1 uncultured Aquabacterium sp.
CGCGCCGCCGGGCAGCAGGCGTCCGCCCATCAGCTCGTAGCCGGCCTGCGACAGGCCATGCGTCAGGGTCGCCAGCACCAGCCGGTCATCGTCCACTACCAGGATCTTGCCTTTGTGATTCACGCCTGCGCCTTTGGGTCACCACTGCTGCGTAGTCTAAGCCACGAAGACCATCACCGTGGATGCGGACTGCTGCATGGGTGCCATTCGCCTATTGTGGCCAAAGCGAGGTCTGATGGCCAGTGGGCTCACCCATCAAGGGGGGGGCGGCCGTCAGCGAAATGCCCGGCGGCACGAGGTCGACGCTGGTCAGCACCTCATCGCCTTCCTGCGTCAGGGCCAGCTTGGCACTGCGCCGGGGCAGCAGGGCCCGCACCAGGCCCAGGCCCGAGACGCCGCCGGGCACCCGGGTGAGGCTGAAGCCCTCTGGCAGATGGCCCGGGCTGCGGATGCGGATGCTGACCCCCTGGTCGCTCGACATCAGCGCGCAGCTCAGCGGCTGGGTGCCGGCGCCATGCTTGTGGGCATTGGTCAACAGCTCATTGAGGCACAGCGCGATCGGGATGGATTCGGCTTCCGGCAGTTGCCAATCTGCGGCGTGGGGCCCTTCGACCGACAGGCTGATCTGACGCGAGAAGGTGCGTTGCACCGATGCGGCGATCGCCTCGACCACGGCCTTGAGCCGCAGCGGCCCGCCCGCGCCGACCTGCAGGCCATAGACCTGGGCGATGGCCTGCACCTGGCCCACCACTTCCGAGATGGCGGATGCGACCTCGGGCTTGCGCGCGGCGATCTGCTGCAGCAGGCCGGCCACACCCTGCAGGTTGTTCTTGATGCGGTGGTGCACTTCCTTGACCAGCATCTCCCGTTGCGTGATGGCCGCATCCAGGCGTGCCTGCTCGGCCGCGCGTTGTTCGGTCACATCGCTGGCGACCACCAGCAGCTGATCGGCCTGCTCGCCTTCGCCGGCCAGCGGCAGGTAGTTGACGTCCCAGACCTGGGGCAGGCCTTTGTGGGGGCGGTTGTATTCGCGCAGCACGGCCTGCTGGCTGTCGAGCGCGTGCTGCATGTCCGCGCGCATGATGCGGGCGTGATCGGCGTCGTAGATCGCTTCCGGGGGCTTGCCCACCGCCTTGGCCGGATCGACGTTCATGAAGGCCGCGGCGGCCTGGTTGGCCTTGAGCAGCGTCAGATCGTGGGCATCGATCAGGTTGATGGCCATGGGCGCCATCTCGATGATGCGCTGCAAGGTGGCCTGAGCCTCGGCCGACTGGGCCTCGGCCTGACGCCGGCGGTCGATGTCCAGCAGCGCATAGGTGATGTGCCGGCGGTTGGACACGCCCAGCGTGACCACGGCGTTGCCGACCACCCAGAAGACGCGGCCGTCGCGGCCCACAACCTGGCATTCGAAGGTGTGGGACTGCCCGTCCATCAGCTCGTCCAGGTAGTCGGTCAGGCGGAAAGGGTGGTCCAGATCGGAGGTGGCCACGGTGCTCAGCGGCTGGCCGACGAAGTCCGCCAGATCGCCCGCGAACATGCGCCGCGCCGAGCGGTTCATCCACGCGATGCCCTGCGCATCCAGCGTGACGATGCCCACGAAGACGGAATCGAGGATGGCGCGCGTGCGGTCAGCCTGCAAGGTCAGGTTCTGCTCGGCGCGGTGCCGGTCGTCCACGTTGACGAAGGAGGCGATGTAGCCTTCTTCGGGGCGCTGGGCATCGACCAGCCGCAGGTTGACTTCGGCCCAGAAGGTGCGCCCGCGCCGGTTCTTCAGCGCGCGCTCGCCCTGCCAGTAGCCCTGGCTGCGCAGCAGGCTGTTGACGTCCGGCTCGGTGTGGTTGTCCAGTTCCGTGGCGTACAGGGTGATCAGCTGGCGCCCGGCCAGGGAGGCCGCGTCGTCGCCGATCATCTGTGAGAGCGTGGGGTTGGCGCTCTGGATGAGGCCATCCTTGACGAAGGCGATGCCCACGCCGGCCAGGGAGAACATCAGATCGCGGTCGCGCCCCAGGGCGTCGAGCCGGGCCTCCTGGGCGCGCAGGCGCGTGATGTCGCGCAGCACGGCGATCACCTCCAGCGGCTCGACCGATGCGCCGATGCGGCGCACCGACAGGCTGTAGCTGCGCCGGCTCTCACCCGGGATGGTGATCTCCATGTCGCTTTCGAACTGCTCCTGGATCATCAGGGCCGTGCCCATCTGGGTGACGACCTGGTCGATGCGGGCGTCGCTGGCCAGCAGGGCGGCGAGGTTCTGTCCGGCCATGGAGCCCGGTGGCAGGCCCAGCATGCGCTCGAAGCGCTTGTTGCAGCGCACGAGGATGTCGCCACGCAGATAGGCGATGCCGGCGGGCGCGCTTTCCAGGATGGTGCTCAGTTCGTGCAGCAGCAGGGATTGTTCGGCCGGGGTGCTGCTCGGGGTGATGCCGGTGGCCGTGGGGGCGGTGGCGGCCGGGCTCACAACAGGGCTGTGCGGGCTGGCCAACAGCGAGGACGGCGTGCCCGGGGCCTCGGTGGCCATGGCCCGTTCCTGGATGGCGCAGAGGAACTGGCGGGGGGCGTCGTCCGCCGGGGTGGGCAAGGCCCACACCTGGCTGCACAGCTTCACCGGCGCCGTGCCCAGCCGCGGCTGGGTGACCTGGTTCTGCAAGGGGCCGTCGTCCGGTGCGAGCGCCAGCAGCGTCAGCGGCGAATCCCAGGCGCACAGGCGCTGCAGGCTTTGGGGCAGGGTGGACAACGCACTGCCCGGCTGGATGCGCTGCCCCAGCAAGGTTTGCAAGGCCGGGTTGGCCCGCAACACCCGCCCATGCTCACTGAACGCCAGCAGGGCCATCGGGACCAGGTCGAACCAGGCATCGTCGGCTTGCAGCGGCGCGGGGTGGTGCATGTTGGCGTCGGTGTGAAGGCGTTGCGATCAGAAAGTCGGGCGGGCACGGGGCCATGCCGCCCGGGTGAGAAGGGGGCCGCTCAGGGCTTGGGTTCGACGGCCACGCCCGGCATCTTCGAAGAGTAGTCCTTGGGCAGCATCGACAGGCTGGCGGCCAGCCGCCGCGCCATCGCCTTGTACAGGCTGCCGACGCGGCCATCGGGGTCGGACACCATGGTGGGTCTGCCGCTGTCGGCTTGCACGCGGATGGCCATGTCCAGCGGCATCGAGCCCAGCAGCGGCACGCCGCATTCCTCGGCCATGCGCTTGCCCCCGTCTTCGCCGAAGATGTGCGTGTCGTGACCGCAGTTGGGGCAGTGGAACACCGCCATGTTCTCGACCACGCCCAGCACCGGCACGCTGACTTTCTCGAACATCTGCAGACCCTTGCGCGCGTCGAGCAGGGCGATGTCCTGCGGGGTGGTGACGATGACGA
>CAYPUS010000390.1:0-3334 GCA_964413815.1 uncultured Aquabacterium sp.
GCACGAAGAACAAGCGTCAACTCCGCGGCGCTGTGAACGTGCATGAGACCAACATGGGCCACATGGCTCAGATGCTGCCCTTCGCGGGCCTGTAAGCCGATCTGCCTCAGATCGCTTTCAGCAAGCTCAGTCTCATATCTGGTTTTGAAATCTACGCCGAAGGAGTAATCCATGCCCCGCGTCAAACGTGGCGTCACCGCCCGCGCCCGTCACAAGAAAGTTCTCGCCCTGGCCAAGGGTTTCCGTGGTCGCCGCAAGAACGTCTACCGCATTGCCAAGCAAGCCGTCATGAAGGCAGGTCAGTATGCCTACCGTGACCGCCGTGCCAAGAAGCGCGAATTCCGCCGTCTGTGGATCGCCCGTATCAACGCCGGCAGCCGCGCACTGGGTCTGACCTACAGCAAGTTCATCGCCGGCATCAAGAAGGCCTCGATCGAGATCGACCGCAAGGTCCTGGCCGACATGGCTGTCAACGATCCCGCTGCTTTCGCCAGCATCGTTGAAAAGGCCAAGGCTCAACTGGCAGCCTGAGCGCTGCGCCGGGTGTCGAAGCCCTTCTGATCATCAGGGCGGCTTCCCAGCCGGTGAATGAAAGGCCAACATCGCGTTGGCCTTTTTTTTTCGACACCGACAACCATGAACGACCAGCAAAGCGATCTTCAGGCCCTCGTGCAATCGGCCCAGGCCGATTTCGCCGCCGCCAACACCCCAGCCGACCTTGAAAACGCCAAGGCGCGCTTTCTGGGCAAGTCCGGCAGCGTGACCGAACTGCTCAAGGGCATGGGTGCGCTCAGCCCCGAGGAAAAGAAGACCCGCGGCGCAGCCATCAACCTGACCAAGCAGCAGATCGAGGCTGCCCTCACCGCGCGCCGCCAGGCCCTGGCCGATGCCGAACTGGCCGCGCAGCTGCAGGCGGAGAGCCTGGATGTCAGCCTGCCCGGACGCCGCCGCGGCGAAGGCGGTCTGCATCCCGTGTCGCGCTCCATCGAGCGCATCGAGCGCATTTTCGGCTCCATGGGCTTCGATGTGGCCGATGGCCCCGAGATCGAGGCCGACTGGTTCAACTTCACGGCGCTGAACACGCCGCAAGACCATCCCGCGCGGTCCATGCACGACACTTTCTATGTGGAAGGTGGCCACCTGCTGCGCACGCACACCAGCCCGATGCAGGTGCGCTATGCCGTGCAGCACGTCAAGCGCCATGCCGAGACCCTGGCCCGTGGCGAGCGCATCCCCGAGATCCGCGTCATCGCACCCGGCCGCACCTACCGTGTCGACAGCGATGCCACGCACTCGCCGATGTTCCACCAGTGCGAGGGCCTGTGGATTGGCGAGTCGGTCAGCTTCACCGACCTCAAGGCCGTGCTGGGCGATTTCTTCAGCACCTTCTTCGAGACGGACGATCTGGACATCCGTTTCCGTCCCTCGTTCTTCCCCTTCACCGAACCGTCGGCCGAGGTGGACATCGCCTTTGCTTCAGGCCCGCTCAAGGGCCGCTGGCTGGAAGTCGGCGGGGCAGGGCAGGTGCACCCCAACGTCGTGCGCAATTTCGGCCTGGACCCGGAGCATTACATCGGCTTTGCCTTTGGCCTGGGCCCGGATCGCCTGACCATGCTGCGCTATGGTGTGAACGATCTGCGCCTGTTCTACGAAGGCGATCTGCGCTTTCTGCAGCAGTTCCAGTGAGCGCGGCCTGCGCCGCCATCTGTTCCCGACGAACCCACTGTTGAAGGACACGACCATGAGCACGACTTCCGCCGCCGCCACGTCCATCCGCGCCTGGGCCGCCCAGGAGGCGACCAAGCCGCTGGTGGCCACCAGCTATGCCCCCGGTCCCCTGGGGGACGAAGAGGTCGAGGTCCAGGTCGAGCACTGCGGGCTGTGCCATTCCGATTTGTCCATGATCGACAACGAGTGGGGCTTCTCCGGCTATCCGCTGATCGGCGGCCACGAGGTCGTGGGCACCGTGGTGGCGCTGGGCGCCAACACCAAGGGTGTCAAGCTCGGCCAGCGCGTGGGCATCGGCTGGATGTCGGGCAGCTGCATGGTCTGCAAAAGCTGCCTGAGCGGCGAGCCGCAGATGTGCCGTGCCGGTGTGCCGACCATCGTGGGCCACAACGGCGGCTTTGCCGAGCGCGTGCGGGCCCACTGGTTGTGGATCTGCCCCATCCCCGAGAAGCTGAACCAGGCCAAGGCCGGCCCGCTGCTGTGCGGTGGCATCACGGTCTTTTCGCCTTTCCTGAACTTCGGCATCAAGCCGACGCACCGTGTGGGCGTGGTGGGCATCGGCGGCCTGGGGCACCTGGCCTTGAAATTCGCGCGGGCATGGGGCTGCGAGGTCACGGCCTTCACGTCGAGCGATTCCAAGCGCGAGGAAGCCATGCAGCTGGGCGCGCACAACGTGGTCTCCAGCGTCGATGCCAAATCCATGAAGCAGCTGGCCGGCAAGCTGGACATGGTGCTGGTCACCGTCAACGTCATGCTCAACTGGAAGGCCCTGATGGGCACGCTCGCGCCCAATGGCCGCCTGCACCTGGTGGGCGTGTTGCCGCAGCCCATGGAGGTCGAGGCCTTTCCGCTGATCGGTGGCCAGCGCAGCGTCTCGGGCTCGCCCACGGGCTCGCGCCAGGACATCGACACCATGCTCGAATTCGCCGCCCGCCACGGCATCGAGCCGCAAACCGAACATTTCCCGATGAGCCGCATCAACGACGCGCTGGACCACCTGCGCGCCGGCAAGGCCCGCTACCGCGTGGTGCTGGATGCCGACTTTGCTGCCGCGCCTGCCGCGGCGTCTGCGGCCTGATCACCAGACCCACACAGCATTCCCCAAGGATCCCTGACATGCAATTCCCCGAGTCCTGGCTGCGATCGTTCTGCAACCCCGATCTCAGCACGCAGCAACTCGCCGACCTGTTGACGATGGCAGGCCTGGAGGTCGAAGAACTGCAGCCGGTGGCGCCCCCGTTCACGGGTGTGGTCGTCGGCCATGTGCTGGAGGTGGCGCGCCACCCCGATGCCGATCGCCTGAACGTGTGCAAGGTGGACGCGGGCACGGGCGCGGTGCTGCAGATCGTGTGCGGTGCGCCCAATGTGCGCCCGGGCATCAAGGTTCCTTGTGCCACGGTGGGCGCAGAGCTGCCGCCCGGCGCCGATGGCAAGCCCTTCAAGATCAAGCTGGGCAAGCTGCGCGGCGTGGAGAGCCAGGGCATGCTGTGCTCGGCGCGCGAACTGGGCATCTCGGACGAGGCCAGTGGCCTGCACGTCCTGAGCGACGATGCCCCGGTGGGGCAGGACATCCGTGCCCACCTCAAGCTCGACGACACCCTGTTCA
>CAYPUS010000391.1:0-3328 GCA_964413815.1 uncultured Aquabacterium sp.
CATCCTGCCCCATGCGACCGCCGAAGAGGCCCGCCTGGCCGCAGAGCGCCTGCGGCAGGCGGTGGCGGGGCTGACCTTGCCCCATGCTGCCTCCAGCACCGCTGCCATCGTGACGATCAGCGTGGGCGTCGGCCATGCGGTGCCGGGCCTTGCCGACTCGCCCGCCGATCTGCTGGCGCTGGCCGACGCGGCGCTCTACGAAGCCAAGGGGGGCGGGCGCAACCGCGTGGTCTGCCGATCCATGCTGGATGTGCGCAAGGCTCGCGTCCAGGCCTCAAAGGCGGCCAGCAGCGGCTTGTAGCGCTCAGGCGCGTTCTCCAGCACCGACAAGGCCATGCAGGCGGCCTCCAGCGTCGACAGCTGCCCGGGCTTGGGTGCTTTGCGGATCAGGTAGCGCGAGGGCGCGCCTGCCTGCAAAGCCAGGCGTGGCAGGGCCTGCAAGGGCGCGTTGGCATGCAGCATCTTGAGGCTCTTGCGCCAGGTGCCATCGAGCAGCACCAGCCGTTGGCGGCCCGCACGCGCCAGGTCCTCCGGACCATCGGCCTGCACAGGCGGCGGCAAGCTCACGGTGTAGGCGTGCGTGTCGGTGGACTTGGACATGTCGCTGGGCCTGTCCGCGGGTGCCCGGCCAGGGGTGTCCGGATAGAGCAGCACGGGGTACACGGCGCTGCCGTCCGCGGCCGGTGCATGAAGCCATGCGCGCAGCTCGGCCGCATCGAAGGTTTCACCCACATGCAGCCCGCAGCGGGCCAGACTCAGCTGCAGCAGCCGGGCGCTGCCCTTGGCGTGCGCCACCTCCAGCGGGTGCTGCAGGATCAGAACGTCGACGTCATTGGGGGTGGGCCGGACCCAGCCGCACAGGCAGGTGCTGGCCGGTCGCAGGCAATGGGGGCATTGCGCACGCCGTGGCGGCGCGCCTGGGGCATCGCTCATGCGGCGGGTGCGGCAGCTGCGGCCAGGCCCGGTGCCAGGGCCGATGCAGCCGGGTCGGCCAGCGCCGAGACGATGGCGGTGAACAGCTGCCAGCAGCGCGCCACCGAGGCGATCTCCACCTGCTCGCCCGGCGCGTGCGCGCCCCGGATCGTCGGGCCGAAGGAGACGATGTCCATGCCCGGATACTTGGCCGCGATGATCCCGCACTCCAGTCCGGCATGGATCACCTGGACCTGCGATGCCGCCTGGAACTCGCGCGCATAGACCTGCTGGCACAGCGCGAGCAGGGGCGAGTCGGGGTTGGGCGTCCAGCCCGGGTAGCTGCCTTCCAGCATGGTGCGGGTGCCCGACAGCGCCCACAGGCTGCCGATCTCCTCGGCCAGGGCCTGCGCACCGCTGTCGAGCAGCGAGCGGACCATGAAGTTGCACTGGCCCCCTTCCGGCGTCAGCGTGATCACCCCGAGGTTGTTGGAAGTCTCGACCACGCCGGGCACGCGCTGGCTCATGCGCCACACGCCATGGGGGGCTGCGTGCAGGGAGCGCAGCCACAGGTCCTGCTCGGCCTCGTCCATCACCTGCGTGGCCGCCATGCGCTCGGCATGCAGGCTCAGGCCGCTTTCCACGCCTTGCAGCTCCTGCGCCAGCAGCACCTGCCAGGACAGCAGGGCCTGAGCCAGGTCCAGGGCCAGGGCTTCGGGTACGGCGACGACGGCGAAGGCCTCGCGTGGCAAGGCGTTGCGCGCGGTGCCGCCATGCAGGCTGACCAGGCGCACATCACCCAGGTCTTCCAGGCCACGCAGCACCCGCACCAGCAGCTTGATGGCGTTGCCGCGGCCTTCGTGGATGTTGACGCCCGAGTGCCCGCCGCGCAGGCCTGTCAGCGCGATGCGAAACGCCGTGTGGTCGGCAGGCCAGGGCGCGGGCTGACCCGGCCGCTCGACATTGACGTCCACACCGCCTGCGCAGCCCAGGTAGAACTCGCCCCACTCCTCGGTGTCGAGGTTGAGCATC
This sequence comes from uncultured Aquabacterium sp., assembly GCA_964413815.1. Taxonomy (GTDB): domain Bacteria; phylum Pseudomonadota; class Gammaproteobacteria; order Burkholderiales; family Burkholderiaceae_C; genus Aquabacterium. The sequence goes on from CAYPUS010000391.1 coordinate 1,945, forward strand.
AGGCGGCCTTGCAGCACACCAGGCGCCAAGCCCTGCGCACCACCCATGCCGGCTTCTTCATCGACGGTGAACAGCGCTTCCAGCGGGCCGTGGGGCACATCGTGGCTTTCCAGCAGCGCCAGGATCATGGCCGCGCCGATGCCGTTGTCGGACCCCAGCGTGGTGCCCTCGGCCTTGACCCAGCCGCCGTCGATCACCGGCCGGATCGGGTCGCGTTCGAAGTCGTGCGCCACATCGCTGTTCTTCTGACAGACCATGTCGAGGTGGCCCTGCAGCACCAGGCCGGGTGCCCGCTCATGGCCGGGCGTGGCCGGCTTGCGCACGATCAGGTTGCCTGCCTCGTCCACCAGCGTGGCCAGGCCGCGCGCTTCGGCCCAGACCCGCAGGTGATCGCGCAGGGCCGCTTCCTGTTTGGAGGGGCGCGGGATGCGGCACAGCGTGGCGAAGTGGCGCCACACGATGGCAGGCGACAGCGCGGCCATCCGGTCGATCAGTTCGGCGGCGGAGGGCGTGGAGGCAGCAGGGGTGTCGGTCATGGGCAATTTTTCAATGGATGGCATGGCGCGGGCGGGGACCGGAGGGCGGAGGCATCACAGGCGGCAGGGATACGTCCGCCATGGGGATGCTAAGACAAGGTGCGAAGACAAGGAAAAGGGCGGGCGGCGCCCACCCTGAGACCCACCCTGCCGAGCCGGCATCACGGCGCAGCCAAAGCAGACAGGAGAGGAAAAGGCGAGAATACGCCCCATGACACGCCCCGCTCCTGAACTGCTCCTGCCCGCCGGCTCGCTCGACAAGATGCGCGCCGCCTACGATTTCGGCGCCGATGCCGTCTATGCCGGCCAGCCGCGCTACTCCCTGCGCGCGCGCAACAACGAATTCAAGCTGGAGCAGCTGCAGCAGGGCATCAACGAGGCCAAGGCCCGGGGCAAGAAGCTCTTCGTCACCAGCAACCTGATCGCCCACAACGACAAGGTGCGCACCTACCTGCGCGACATCGAGCCCATCATCGAGATGAAGCCCGACGGCATCATCATGGCCGACCCGGGCCTGATCATGCTGGTGCGCGAGAAGTGGCCCGAGGTGCCCATCCACCTGTCCGTGCAGGCCAACACCACCAACCATGCCACGGTCAAGTTCTGGCAGAAGGTGGGCGTGCAGCGCATCATCCTGTCGCGCGAGCTGAGCCTGGACGAGATCGAAAAGATCCGCCAGGAATGCCCCGACATGGAACTGGAGGTCTTCGTGCACGGAGCCCTGTGCATCGCCTATTCGGGCCGCTGCCTGCTGTCGGGCTACTTCAACCGGCGCGACCCGAACCAGGGCACCTGCACCAACGCCTGCCGCTGGAACTACGCCCCGCAGGCCGGCACGGACGCCACCG
>CAYPUS010000392.1:0-3313 GCA_964413815.1 uncultured Aquabacterium sp.
TTGCTTATTCAGCGCGATCGATTCGATCGCTTCTCTGTAGCGGGATGTACCAGCCACAGCGACCTGAAATGTGCCTGTGGACTCCCAATGAGCGTACGTCGGAGCGTTCATGTCGGGTTGTGCGTGTAGTGGCCTAACTACATAGTTAATAGGACCCTCACCTGCACAGCAGGTTAGGGGCCTGTTGAACGAAAGGTGAGGCGCGGCGCAGATGATATGGCGGATGAGAACGCGCCGAACTGCTGATGTATATTGAAGAAGATGCGGCCTTGCATGCTCACGCTCCCTTGAATTGAACTGGCAACAGTTTGTAGTGTTCCAGCGTGACGTGCGCAGCGCGTTACGTTCGTGTTAAACACACAGTTAGGCGGGGTAGATGTGCAAACTTCATTCCGCCACCATCGTCATAATAGTGACGTCATCATCTTCATTCTCTCCCATTAGACAGAACATGCCGGCATGCTCGCCATCATCAAGTTGAGTTACCCTATAGTGAACCTTAAGGAGGTTCCATAGCTTATGGAGCTTTTCGTTCGCGTCCGCCAATAGGACTGGGCATTCTGAATCGCGAACTTGCAAGCTTTTTTTGTAGGGATTGGGTTCGTGCAGATATTGGTGGCACTTCCCAAAGAACTGATAGGTCTCTGCTTCGCTAATGGGTCGATCCAGGAAGGAGACGTGCATGGCGCCCTCTGGAGTTCGGTCGATTCTGCATGGGCGAGGAAAGCTTTCTTCTAGTCTTTCGCCAAGGAACCTCCTAATCTTCTGCGGGTCATATTCTCTTTCGGCCTGAGGCCATATTTGACTATAGTGCTTTTTCCGGGCGGAAATTGATGAAAGATACAGCATTTCAAGTATCAGTCTGAATTGGATGTATACGAATTCGACTTTCAATAAGTTGTAGGGGATGTATATTTCATCCCGCAGCACTTTTTGCAAAGTAAAGAGCCGTGTTTGGATGACCGTCATACATGCAGTATAGGCATCATGATCGCTAGTAAGGCGAGCGTTTTTTTCGGCGACTGATGGAGGTGCTTTTTTCATGAAGTGCGAATTGGGCGATGCGTGCGCGAGGGCCGTTTGCTTATGGTGCCGACTTGCCTAACGCCCTTGTAGCTCAAGGTAAGCGGCGCCGGGCCGAAGGCCGAGAGCACCGGCACTGGCCATGAAAATGGCGAAGCCATGGCCAGTGTTGGCGTCCGCGTGCAACGTACAGTTAGGCCGTGGAAACTAATGGAACTCATCATAATCAGCAGGTGTTGACTCGACGTCCTCTTGAACTTTTTCTAAAAGCGAATAGATAGATGTGAGAGCTGGTGCAAAAATTTTGTTGAATTCTGCCAGGGCATGCGCTCTATCGGTGCGTTTGATTTTCCCTGAGTTTGTGATAACAGCAAGCGTGTATCGAATTTCTTTATCTTGCCCATGACGAAAAGTTGGGTGCGAGTCCAACGGGTGATGAGCAAACGCATTCCGCGTGGCCACAAGCTCATGCAGCGCAGTTCGGTTAAGTTCGAAGTTGAGTTCTTGTGCGATTACCGAAATCAGCTTCACTTTAGATCCTAAAGGCATTATTGAGCTGTGAAGCAAGACTTGCACAAAGAAGGGGTAAGCTTCGCTGCGAGGCTCGCAGTAAAGTTCAATTACCTGGTCCATTACGGATTCAAGAAGAGAAGTCTTATCAACAATCGAGCTCAGTTGCTCAGCTGTATTCAAAAATTTTTCGTTACTCATATACAAGGCCAAACGTAGGCGACGGCGCTACGCGGTAACTTTGCAAAATTCCCGTAGGAGCGCGGACTAACCTGGTGTCAAGACAAGTGTGTCGTAGGCAGCCCATCCCTTTCTCCCAGGTTATTCGACCCATCGTTATGGGCCCACTATACCTAGACTAAATGAAGGGTCGAAATGAGCTTGGCACACCGTAATCACCCGATTACAGCCCATCATGATCACAGTGAAGGCGCTACCTGAGTTTTCGCGGCGGATGGACGGTTTGCTGGACGCCAAGATCAAGGCCATCATCGCCGCGCGAGTGCGCCGTTTGTCCTTTGGGCTCCAGGGCGATGTGGCGCCCGTCGGCGAAGGCGTTTCAGGGTTGCGCATCCATGGAGCAGCAAATGACCAAACGTACCAAGGTTAGCGAGTTGCCAGAGTTCGATGCGGCCCTCTACTTGGACTCGGAAGAAGCGGTCGCTGCCTACCTCACCGACATCCTGGAATCCGGTGATTCCGCCTACTTGCCGCGGCACTGGGCGACATTGCCAGAGCACGAGGCATGACGGAGATCGCCAAAGCGTCAGGCATAGCGAGAGAGGCGCTCTACAAGGCATTGCGAGCCGATGCTCAGCCACGCTTCGACACCATCAGGCGTGTTTGCGCCGCCCTGGGCGTCAAGCTCGTGGCGCAAGCCAATACACACGTGATGGGGCTGCGAAAGCGCCCAAGAAACGCGTGATGGACAAAAAGAAAGCGGGCCCAAAGGCCCGCTTCCCTGTTCACATGCAGGTGCCGCAGCACCCGTCATTCAATCACTCAATGGCCTTGACCATCTCCTCGACGACCTTCTTCGCATCCCCGAAGACCATCATCGTCTTGTCCATGTAGAACAGCTCGTTGTCCAGCCCCGCATAACCCGAAGCCATCGAACGCTTGTTCACGATCACGGTCTTGGCCTTGTAGGCCTCCAGGATCGGTATGCCGTAAATCGGGCTGCCCTTCACATGCGCGGCGGGGTTCACCACGTCATTGGCGCCCAGAATGATCGCCACATCCGCCTGGCCGAACTCGCCGTTGATGTCCTCCATCTCGAACACCTGGTCATACGGCACCTCGGCTTCGGCCAGCAGCACGTTCATGTGCCCAGGCATGCGGCCCGCCACGGGGTGAATGGCGTACTTCACGTTGATGCCCTTTTCCGTCAGCTTGGCGGCCAGCTCCTTGACGGCATGCTGCGCGCGGGCCACGGCCAGGCCATAACCCGGCACGATCACCACGGATTCGGCATTGCCCAGCACGAAGGCGGCATCGTCGGCCGAGCCGCTCTTGACCGAACGCTGCTGCTGCGCGCCACCTGCGGCCGCAGCACCGGCATCACCGCCGAAGCCGCCCAGGATCACGTTGAAGAACGAGCGGTTCATGGCCTTGCACATGATGTAGCTCAGGATCGCGCCCGAAGAGCCCACCAGCGAACCGGCGATGATCAGCATCGAGTTGTTCAGCGAGAAGCCGATACCGGCCGCCGCCCAGCCCGAGTAGCTGTTGAGCATCGACACCACGACCGGCATGTCGGCGCCGCCGATCGGGATGATGA
>CAYPUS010000393.1:0-844 GCA_964413815.1 uncultured Aquabacterium sp.
CGGCCTACAACGATGCGGCCGGCATCACCGCGGCCTTCAACCTCAATCTGTTGCGCCGGATGAACCGGGAGCTGGGCATGGACTTCGTGCTCGATCGCTTCAGGCATTACGCCAGCTACTGCCCCCTGAGCGGCACGGCGCGCAGCTTTCTGGTGAGCCTGTGCCGCCAGCGTGTGCACAGCGCGCAGCTCGACCTGTGCATCGACTTCGAGGATGGCGAGGTGATCTACACCGAGCAGTCGCAGAAGTACGACCGGGACATGATCGCGCGGCTGGCCCGGGCAAGCGGCTTCGTGCCGCACAGTCAGTTCGTCGATCCGGTGGCCGCCTATGGCCTGAGTTTCTGGCTGGCCTGAATCGTTATGATCCTGCTCCAGGATCACCCGCAGACGATGAAAGGTTCAAGCCATATGACCGCCTCTCCCACCGTTCACCGCAGCACCCTCCAACGCCTGGGCACCTGGCTGATGGGCCTGGCCATGGCAGCGTCCCTGACGGGCTGTGGCTACAACGATTTCCAGCGGCTCGATGAGCAGACCAAGGCCGCCTGGTCCGAGGTGCTCAACCAGTACCAGCGCCGTGCGGACCTGGTGCCCAACATCGTGGCCACGGTCAAGGGCGAGGCCAACTTCGAGCAGGAAACGCTGACCAAGGTGGTCGAGGCCCGCGCCAAGGCCACCAGCATCCAGGCCACGCCGGAGCTGGTCAACGACCCGGCGGCCTTCAACAAGTTCCAGCAGGCCCAGGGCGAACTGTCCGGTGCGCTGTCGCGGCTGCTGATGGTCACCGAGAACTACCCCAATCTGAAAGCCAACCAGGGCTTCCAGGATCTGCGCATCCAGCT
>CAYPUS010000393.1:854-3306 GCA_964413815.1 uncultured Aquabacterium sp.
GCTACGAAGCCAAGCCCAACTTCACGGTGCAGAACGAGGCCCAGATCTCGGCGCCGCCGACGGTCGACTTCAGCAAGTGATGCCGCGATGATCGCCGCCTCGCGATCCGGGCCCTGCCCTGCCTCGCTGCCGCCCACGCGGCGCGGGGAATGGCTGCGGCATGGGCCATGGCGCGGCTGGCTGGGGGCCGTCCTGTTGACGAGCGCGGGCCTGGGCTTGCTGGCAGGTGCCGGAGCCTCGCTGGCGCAGCAGGGGCCGCAGGCTGCGCCTGCAGACGCATCGCAATTGGCGCCTCAACAGGCGCCTCAACAAGCACTGCAACAGGCGCCCAAGCCGGCGCAGCCCACGCAGCAAGCGCAACCGCCGCAACAACAAGCTCAGTCCCCACAAGCTCGGCCCCAACAGGCACAACCAGCGCCAGGTGTGCTGCCGGGCCTGCCCATCCCTGGGCTGGGCCAGCTCAAGCCGCCAACCCAGCCTGGCCCGGCCACGCCGGGCGCCCAGCCACCAGCGCAAGCCGAGCCCCCGGCGCCAGCACGCCGGGCCGACTCGGGCAACCTCGACATCCTGCCCGTGCCGCCCTTGAGCGGCCATGTCATCGACCAGACCGGCACGCTCAGCCAGGCGCAGCACAGCGCCATCGATCAGAAGCTGATCCAGTTCGAGAAGGAACGCGGCACGCAGATCGTCGTGCTGATGGTGCCCAGCACCCTGCCTGAGGACATCGCCGCCTACGCCCAGCGCGTGGGCGACAACTGGAAGATCGGGCGGCGCGAGGTGGGCGACGGCCTGCTGCTGCTGGTGGCCAAGGAAGATCGGCGCGTGCGCATCGAAGTGGCCAAAGCCCTGGAAGGGGCGATCCCCGATCTGGCGGCCAGCCGCATCATCGAGCGAGTGATCCTTCCCGCGTTCAAGGCGGGCGATTTCGCTGCCGGCATCGACCAGGGTCTGGACCATCTGATGGCGCGCGTCGTCGGCGAGAACCTGCCCCTGCCGGCCGCCGATGGCCGGGGCGGCTCGCAACATGGCCCGCTGGGCTTCGACCTGCAGGACCTGCTGTTCTTCGGGCTGGTCGGCGTGCCCATCCTGTTTGGTGTGCTCAGCAGCATCTTTGGCCGCAAGGCCGGTGCGCTGGCCACCGGCCTGGTCACCGGCGGCGCCGGCTGGCTCATGACCGCCAGCCTCCTGGTCGGCGGCCTGGCGGCGGTGGTCGCCGTGCTGCTTTCGCTGTCCATGGGCAGCGGCGGCGGTGGTGGCCGGCCTGGTGGCTGGGGTGGCCCGCCCATGGGTGGCGGCTGGGGCGGCGGCCGCAGAGGCGGCGGCTTCGGGGGCGGTGGCGCCTCCGGCCGTTGGTGAGCGATCGCAGCAGCTGGAGCAAAGACCATGAAACATGCCCTGACCCGCTGGGCGCGACATCTCTGGGTGGACGCCGACGACGCGCGCCGCACCCTGACCGACGAAGGCCTGCGCCGGCTGGCCGAATGCGTGCAGGCCAGCGAGGCGCGGCACCTGGGAGAGTTGCGCCTGTGCGTTGAAGGGGGCCTGCCCATCACCGAGTTGTGGCGGGGCACCGACTCACGCGAGCGGGCGATCGAGCTGTTCAGCGAGCTTCAGGTGTGGGACACCGAGCACAACAACGGCGTGCTGATCTATCTGCTACTGGCCGACCACCGCATCGAGATCCTTGCCGACCGAGGGCTGCACAAGCTGGTGCCCCACGACACCTGGGAGACGATCGCGCAAAGCCTGTCGAGCGCGCTGCACGCGGGGCAGTTCGAAGCGGGTCTGACTCAGGCCATCCACGAGGTCGGGGTTCTGCTGCGCCAGCACTTTCCTTCTTGCGACGCCCACCCCAATCCCAATGAGCTGCCCGACGCCGTCGTGCTGCGCTGAACCCCGAACGGAGGTCCCCATGTCGCATCCCCCCGTGCCCACCCTGCCCACCTTTTGCCGCATGGGCCGCATCGGCCGCGCCAAGGTGGCCGTGCTGCTGATCTGTGGCGCCCAGGCCGGCCAGTTCGCCCATGCCGAAGCCCCGCCCATCAAACCTGGGCTGTGGGAGATCACGACGGAAAGCCAGCAGCTCGATGGCAAGCCGCTGCCCGACCTGTCGGCCCAGATGACCGAGCACCTCAAGAAGATGCCGCCCGAGATGCGCAAGAAGATGGAAGCGCAGATGAAGGCACAAGGCGTTCAGATGGTGCCCGGCCAAGGCGGGACGACCGTCCGCGTGTGCCTGAGCAAGCAAATGCTGGAACAGGACCGCTGGCGGCACAATGACGCCCACTGCGAGAACACCGCCACCAACCGCTCGGCCGCGACCTGGACATGGCGCTTCAAGTGCACCCAACCGCCCGGCGAAGGCGAAGGCACGACCACCTTCTATCGGGGTGAGGAATACCGCAGCGAAATGCGCCTGCGCACCGAGCGCGAGGGCAAGACCCATCTGATG
>CAYPUS010000394.1:0-3298 GCA_964413815.1 uncultured Aquabacterium sp.
ACCCTGGGTGACATGGCCCACATCGCTGGCGGCCTGCCCGCCTTCGCCCTGCCCGAGATCCCCTGGACCCTGGAGACGCTGCGCATCGTCGTGCCCTACGCGGTGCTGATGGCGCTGGTCGGCATCCTCGAGACCCTGCTCACCCTGAACCTCACCGACGAGATCACAGAGACCCGCGGCCACACCAACCGTGAATGCGTGGCCCTGGGCGCGGCCAACATCGTCTCCGGCGCATTCGGTGGCATGGGCGGCTGCGCGATGATCGGCCAGACCGTGATCAACCTCGGCTCGGGTGGCCGTGGTCGCCTGTCCGGGGTGGTCAGCGGGGTGATGATCCTGCTGTTCGTGCTGTTCCTCGCCCCGCTGATCGAGCGCATCCCGCTGGCCGCGCTGGTGGGCGTGATGTTCGTGGTGGCGCAGCAGACCTTCGCCTGGGCCTCGCTGCGCGTGCTGCGCAAGGTGCCGCTCAACGATGCGGTGATGATCTGCACCGTGACGGTGATCACCGTGTGCACGGACCTGGCCACGGCGGTGCTGTGCGGCATCGTCATCGCCGCACTGAACTTCGCCTGGCAGCATGCGCGCGCGCTCTACGCCGACAGCCACGTCCAGGCCGATGGCAGCAAGCACTACCTGGTGCACGGCACGCTGTTCTTCGCCTCGGCCACGCCCTTTTTGAACCAGTTCGATCCGGCCAACGACCCGCCTCAGGTCACGCTCGATTGCCAGCACCTGAGCTTTGTCGACTACTCCGCCATCGCCGCGCTCAAGACGCTGCGCGAGCGCTATGCCAAGGCCGGCAAGCACCTGCGGGTGGTGCACCTGTCGGCGCGCTGCAAACAGCTGCTCAAGCGCGCGGGCGAGCACCCGGCCGAAGCTTGAACAAGCAGGGCTGATAGACTGAGCGCCTGGGTGCCGGGCCACATGAGGTGGCCATCGGCAGGTTGAATGCGTAGGTCGGGCCGCCTTGCAGCCCTTGCTTCGCCTCATGCAGCCGACAACCATCCAGCTCATCGGCGCCGCCCTGTTCGGGCTGGCCGTCCTCCACACCTTCTCCACCAAGATCTTCGAGCGGCTGGCCCACGCCCAGCCCCAGCATGCCGGCATCTGGCATCTGCTGGGCGAAGTCGAGGTCGTCTTCGGTTTCTGGGCCATGGTGCTGATGGCCTTCATGTTCGCCTTCACCGGCAAGCAGGAGGCCACCGAATACCTCGACAGCCGGAACTTCACCGAGCCCATGTTCGTTTTCGTGATCATGGTGATCGCCGGCACGCGGGCCGTCCTGCAGTGCGCAGGTCAGCTCGTGCGCCTGCTGGCGCGCTGCCTGCCGGTGCCCCGCGGCATGGCGCTGTACTTCGTGATCCTGGCCTTCGTGCCGCTGCTGGGCTCCTTCATCACCGAGCCGGCCGCGATGACGCTGGCGGCGCTGATGCTGCGTGACACGCTCTTCGCGCGCGACGTGCCCCGCGCCCTGCGCTATGCGACGGTGGGCGTGCTCTTCGTCAACATCTCGATCGGGGGCACGCTCACGCCCTTTGCCGCCCCGCCCGTGCTGATGGTGGCCGCCAAATGGAACTGGGACCTGTGGTTCATGGTGAGCCAGTTCGGCTGGAAGGCGGCGCTGGCCGTGCTCATCAACGCGGCTTGCGCCACGCTGCTGTGGCGCCACGCCCTGGGCCACGTGGCCGACCCGGCTGCGAACCCGGCCGAAGCCGTGCCCTGGCCGGTGGTGCTGGCGCACCTGCTGTGTCTGCTGGGCGTGGTCGTCTTCGCCCACCATCCGGCCATGTTCGTCGGCATCTTCCTGTTCTTCATGGGCTTCGTGACGGCCTATGCGCGCCATCAGGATCGCCTGATCCTGCGCGAGGGTCTGCTGGTGGCCTTCTTCCTGGCCGGTCTGGTGGTGCTGGGCGGCCAGCAGCAATGGTGGCTGCAGCCCGTGCTGCTGGGCATGGACGAGACGGCCGTGTTCTTTGGCGCCGCCGCGCTGACAGCCATCACCGACAACGCCGCGCTGACCTACCTTGGCTCGCTGGTGGAGGGCCTGTCGGATGGCTTCAAAGTCGCGCTGGTGGGGGGCGCGGTCGCGGGCGGCGGGCTCACGCTGATCGCCAACGCCCCCAACCCGGCAGGCGCGGCCATCTTGCGCAACCGCTTCGAGGACCACACCATCCATCCCCTGGGGCTGCTGCTGGCTGCCCTGCCGCCCACGCTGGTGGCGGTGCTGGCTTTCCGGGTGCTGTGATCCGGGTGCGGTGAATCAGAACTCCCGCGCCTTCAGCACATCGAACTGACTGACGGGCGAAGCCTGGTTGCCCCAGGACTGCCGGATGTAGGTTGTGACCGCCGCGATCTCCTGCCCGTTGAGCGCCTGGCCCAAGGGTGGCATGCCGAAGGGGCGGGGGTTGCCCGCCGTGGCCGGTGCAAAGCCACCATGGGTGATCACTTTCACGAGGTTGTTGGCCTGGGGATGCGTCACGGCCCGGTTGCCGGCCAGCGCCGGGTAGATGCCGGGTGCGCCTTGGCCCTGGGCGCCGTGGCAGGCGGCGCAATGCTGTGAGTAGACCTTGGCGCCCAGTTCCATCAAGGCCGGCTCGGCCGCGACGACCTCCGACTTGGGCGAGGGCACCTGGGGCAGCGCCTTCAGGTAGACGGCCATGGCGTGCAGGTCGGCCTCATTCAAATACTGGGTGCTGCGGTAGACGACCTCGGCCATCGGGCCCAGCACCGAGCCTTGTGGCGCGATGCCGGTCTTGAGCAAGGCCACCACGTCCTGGTCGGGCCAATGCGCCACGCTCGCCTCGGAGGCCGAGGCCAGCGAGGGCGCATACCAGTTCTGCATGGGGATCAGGCCGCCGCCCAGTTCCACATCGCCCACGACGGCACCCAGCGCGTTGCGGCTGGCATGGCAGGCCACGCAATGGCCCAGACCACGCACCAGGTACTTGCCGCGGTTCCAGGCGGCCGGGCGCTCGGGCTCGTCTTCGTGCACGCCGGGCCGGAAGTACAGTGCCCGCCACACGGCCAGCGACGCCTGCTGGTTGTAGGGAAAGCCCAGTTCATGCGCCTTGTTGCGCTGCCTGACCGGCGCCAGGCTTTGCAGGTAGGCGTAGATGGCGTCGGCATCCTCGCGCGTCACCAGGGTGTAGTTGGGATAGGGGAAGGCGGGGTACAGCAGGCGGCCATCCTTCGAGCGGCCGTGGTGCATCGCGCGCCAGAACTCGTCGGCCGACCAGTCGCCCAGGCCGGTTTCGGGGTCGGGCGTGAGGTTGGTGGTGTGGATGGTGCCGAAGGGCGT
>CAYPUS010000395.1:0-3283 GCA_964413815.1 uncultured Aquabacterium sp.
GCTGGAACACCATGCTGATGCCCAGGGCCTTGGCCTCGCTGGGCGACTTGATGTGCACGCGCTGGCCGTTGAACCACACCTCGCCGGCATCGGGCTTGACCGCACCGAAGATGATCTTCATCAGGGTGGATTTGCCGGCGCCGTTTTCACCGAGGATGGCGTGGATCTCGCCGGGATGGACCTTGAGGTCGACGGCATCATTCGCGCGCACGCTGGGGTACTGCTTCGTGATGCCTCGCAATTCAAGCCTGAGGGTCATGCAAGGCGGCTTTCGTGGTGGGTTGCGGGACGGGTGGAGGGATGGACGGTGCGGCCGGCCACCAGCGTGGCAGCCAGGTTGCGCTCATCGCCCAGGGTCATCAGCGTGAAGACGCGTTCATGCAGCTGGCCAGAGGCGCGCGCCAGTTCGTCGCGGTGGCTGGCCACCGGCCCGTGCGCCCAATGCCAGACGGCCAGGTCGGCCATGCGGCCGGGCTCGACCTGACCGATTTCATCGGCCAGACCCAGGTGCTGCGCCGCGCCGAGGGTGCAGGCATGGATGGCTTTCCAGGCTGTCAGGCGGGTGCCCTGCATGGCCTGGATCTTGTAGGCGTCGGCGATGTTGCGCCACATCGACAGGCTGGTGCCGCCCCCCACATCGCTGGCCAGGCTCACGTTCACGCCTTCGCGCTGGGCCTGGGCCCAGTCGAACAGGCCGCTGCCCAGGAAGAGGTTGGACGAAGGGCAATGGGCGATCTGGGCGCCATGCTCGCGCAGCACGGTGCGGTCGCGCTCGTCCAGCCAGATGCCGTGGACCAGCACGGCGCGCGAGCCGATCAGGCCGTCGCGGTCGTAGACATCGAGGTAGCTGCGCGCATCGGGGAACAACTCGGCCACCCAGCGCACCTCGTCGCGGTTTTCAGCCACGTGGGTCTGCATGTAAGTGCCGGCATAGCTCTGGCACAAGCGGCCGGCCATCTGCAGTTGCGCGGGCGTGCTGGTGGGCGCAAAGCGCACCGTCACCGCGAAGGCCTGGCGCTGCTTGCCGTGCCACCGGTCGATCAGGTCGATGCAATCGCGCTCGGCCTGGTCCACGTCATCGCGCAGGCCATCGGGAGCATGGCGGTCCATCAAGACCTTGCCGGTGACCATGCGCATCTGCCGGGCGCCGGCGAATTCGAACAGGGCCTCGGCGCTGACCTTGTGCACGGTCGGGAAGACAACGGCGCTGGTTGTGCCGTGCGCCCACAGGGCCTCGACGAAACGCTGGGCGCCCACGCGCGAGGCCTCCGGATCGGCATAACGCCGCTCGGCCGGGAAGGTGTAGGTATTGAGCCAGTCGAGCAACTCGGTGCCGTAGCTGGCGATGACGTCGAGCTGCGGGCAGTGCACGTGGGTGTCGATGAAGCCCGGCATGACCAGGCGCCCGCTGTGGTCCAGGCGCTCGGCGCCTTCCCAGCCTGCCGGCAGCGGCGCCTGCCTGGGCTGGACCGCGGCGATGCGGCCGCCTTCGATCAGGACGGCGTGATCGGGCCGCCAGCGCACCCCGGGCGATTCGCCCGGCAGGTTGAAGCCCGGGTCGGCTGTGAAATCCAGTACATCGCCCAGCAGGACCGTGCGGAGCGCGCCCCCCTCGCCTGGGGCCACGGGTGTGGCGGCATGGATGGGGGCGGCGTTGGCTTCTTCGGTCATCGGAGGTACAGGCGGTCAGCTGAGAACGGGCAAGGCCTCTGCGCGGGTGGGTGGGCGTACCTGATGCAAGCCCCGTACCACGTCGCGCACCTGCTCGCGCAACCAGCGGTTGGCGGCGGAGTGGTGGGTCAGGTCGTGCCAGAGCTGATAGTAGTTCATGGTCGGGAAGGCCACGGGGCAGCGCACGATCTTGACCCGCATCTGTTGCGCATATCGTTCACAGAATCGGCGCCCCGTTGTCAACACCAGCAGCGAGCCGGCCACGATGTAGGGCAACTGCGCGAAATGCGGGTTGCGCACGACGATGTTGCGCTTGAGGCCCTGCAGGGCCAGGTGCTCGTCGATGATGCCGATCGCGCCAGGATGCAGGGAGGGCGGCGCGATGTGCTCGGCCGAGAGGTACTGATCGACCGTCCAGGCCCGCTTGCCTTCGCGTGGCATGCGGGCCGCGGGATGCGCATCCGAGACCATGCACACCACCTCGTCGCTGATCAGGCGGCCCAGGTGCAGCTCGTCGGAGGGGGCCAGCCAGTTGCCGATGACCAGGTCCACCTCGCCCCGCGCCAGGCTGCGGCGGTAGTCCAGCTCGGCCGTCAATTGCACGATCTCGACGCGGATGCCAGGCGCCAGGGCCCGCAGGCGCAAGGTCAGCTCGGGCAGGAAACAAGGGTCCAGGTAATCGGTCGAGGCGATGCGGAAGGTCAGCGAGGACGAGGCAGGATCGAACTCACGCACGGGGCTTTGGTGGCCGAACATGCTCTGCGCATGTTGCAGGATGGCTGCGGCCGGCTCGAGCAGGCTGAGCGCCACATCGGTGGGCGCCATCGCCTGGCCGCAGCGCACCAGCAAGGGGTCGCCCGTGAGCTCGCGCAGGCGGCGCAACTGCGCGCTGACCGCAGGCTGGCTGGACTGCAGGCGGATCGCGGCCCGCGAGACGCTGCACTCGGTGATCACCGTGTGCAGCACGCGGATGAGGGCCAGATCGATCTTCTCGAAGAGGGCGTGCTTGCTCATACACCGTTTCTGATAATTGTTATGGGCAAAATGGTATAGCCACCCTCTACACTGGCGCTACCCTCATCAAGGTGAGCAGGTGTGCACAAGGGTCTTGGCAAGGGTCTTGCAGCACACCGCACTGCCGTCCTTTCCTTGCCAGGAGTCAGCCCATGAGCGCCCCCGCCGCCCGCCCGATCCGCTTTGTGCACCAAGGCCGGATCCAAGAAGTCAGCGGCCTGCCCTCCACCACCACGGTGCTGCAATGGCTGCGCGAACACGCGCGCTGCACCGGCACCAAGGAAGGCTGCGCGGAAGGTGACTGCGGCGCCTGCACGGTCGTCGTGGGCGAGCGCGATGCCCAGACGGGCCAGTGGCGGCAGCAGACCGTCAACGCCTGCATCCAGTTCCTGCCCACCCTCGACGGCAAGGCGCTGCTGACGGTGGAAGACGTGGCAGACAAACCCGCCAGCCTCCACCCTTGTCAGCAGGCCATGGTGGACTGCCACGGCTCGCAATGCGGCTTTTGCACACCGGGCTTCGTGATGTCCCTGTGGGACGTGTATGAGCAGCATGAGAAGGCGCCGACGCGGGCCGAGCTGGCCGATGCGCTGGCCGG
>CAYPUS010000396.1:0-2975 GCA_964413815.1 uncultured Aquabacterium sp.
CAGAGCCCTGCACGGCCTGCCATGGCCAGGGCCGCGTCAAGAAGACCAAGACGCTGGAAGTCAAGATTCCGGCGGGCATCAACGAAGGCATGCGCATCCGCTCGGCCGGCAACGGCGAGCCGGGCACCAATGGCGGCCCTCCTGGTGACCTCTACATCGAGATCCGCATCAAGCAGCACGAGATCTTCGAGCGCGACGGCGACGACCTGCACTGCTCGGTGCCCGTGCCCCTGACAACGGCGGCACTGGGTGGCAGCATCGAGGTGCCGACCCTGGGCGGCAAGGCCGAGATCGACATTCCCGAGGGCACCCAGCACGGCAAGACCTTCCGCCTGCGGGGCAAGGGCATCAAGGGGATCCGCTCGAGCTACCCCGGTGACCTGTACTGCCACATCGTGGTGGAAACGCCCGTCAAGCTCACCGAGCACCAGCGCAAGCTGCTCAAGGAGCTGGACGAGTCCTTCAGGAAGGGGGGTGAAAAACACTCCCCCAACTCCAAAAGTTGGACAGACCGGGTGAAGAACATCTTCAAATGAGCCCCTAAAAGACACCTTCGGGTGTCTTTTTTCTTGGCCCCGCCGCCCTTAAGTCTCATCGTGACGTGCCGAAATGCGAAATGAGTTGGCTGATGCGTCAAAGCGCCGGCCATGCCTGCTTCCCTGAGACATTTTCGAATTACGGTATTGCCATGGCCATTGTCCAAACCTCGCTTTCAGGCATCCAGGCCCTCGTTGTCGATGACATGACCGTGCAGCAGCAAACCCTGCGCGGCCATCTGACCTTGCTGGGCATCGGCCGCACGGATGTGGCGAGCAATGCAGACGACGCGGTGCGCCTGATCCGCTCCAAGCGCTACAACCTGATCCTGTGCGACTACAACCTCAATGCCCGCACCGATGGCCAGCAGCTGCTGGAGTTCCTGCGTGACAACAACCTGCTGACGCCCGATTGCCTGTTCTTCATGATCACGGCGGAAAGCAGCTATGGCTCGGTGGCGTCGGCCACGGAGCACCACCCCGACGCCTACCTGCTCAAGCCAGCGACGGCCGCCGACATCGGCGACCGCATCCGGATGCAGCTGGAAAAGCGCGACGCCCTGCTGCCCATCAACGCGCGCCTGGCCAAGGACGATCCGCTGGGCGCCCTCATGGAGTGCGACAAGCTGCTGGCGCTCAAGAACCGCTGGTTCATCCAGGGCTTGCAGCTCAAGGGTCAGATCCTGCTCAAGCTGGGCAAGAACGAAGAAGCCAAGACCACCTACCGCATCGCCCTGGAAAAACGCCCCGACCTGATCTGGGCGCAACTGGGGCTGGCGCGTGCCCACAAGGCGGCCGGCCAGTTCGCAGAGGCGCAAAAGCTGGCGCGGGCGATCATCCAGTCGCCGAACGGCCAAAAGAACATGGCGGCCTACGACGTGCTGGCTGAATCGCTGGAGGCCCAAGGCGAGCCGCAAGCGGCGATGGACGTGCTGCGTGATGCGGCCGGCATCGTGCCCTCTGCCAAGCGCTACAGACTGGCCGGCGAAAGCGCCTACCGCAATGGCGATCTGCAGACGGCCAAGGAAAACATGACCAAGGTGACCAAGGCCACGAAGGGGTCGGTGGTCGCGCAGTCGCAGGACAGCCTGCTGCTGGCCCAGTCGCTGGTCGATCTGGGCGAGACCGACGATGCGATGAAGGTGCTCAAGGAAGTGCCGGATGACAACCGCCCGTCGACCAATCTGCCGCTGGCCGTGCTGTCCATTCAGGCCCAGGCCGAGGCCCGTGCGGGCAAGACCGCGGATGCCGAAAAGACCCTGGCCAAGGCCCGCGAATCCCTGCTCAAGGGCAAGGCCGATTTCGCCACGGTGGCCCTGGCCAAGGCCGAGCTGATGACCGGCAATGAAGCGGCCGGTCTGGCCTTGCTGGACCAGGCCGTCAGCGCCGACCACGAGAACGTGCGCGTCAAGCAGATGATCGGCAAGGCGCTGCAGGACACCGGCCACGGCGACAAGGTCGAGACGGTGGTGCAATCGGCGGCGGCCACGCCCGAAGCCAAGGTCCAGGATGCGCGCAAGCTCATGCGCGACAGCCAGGTGGACGAGGCGCTGGCCCTCATCGAAGCGGCGGCGGCCGCCTACCCTGAAAACACGGGGGTGCTGCTGCAGGCCGCGCAGATCCATTGCATGGCGCTGCGCCTGAAGAAGGAGCGCAACGAGGCGCGCATTGACAGCGCCAAGCGCTACCTGGGCCGGCTCGAAAAGCTGATGCCCGGGCACGACCGCGTGGTGATGATGCAGCGCTACTTCCGCGAGACCGTGGCCGGGCTCGAAGCGATGTCCGTCGCTCAATGAGGCCAGACCAGACGATGGAAGCCGGATCGTTCGCCCTGATCGCCCACGATCTCAAGAATGCCCTCGGGTCGCTGGAAGCCGAGTTGGCGTCGCTCATCGACGACCCGTCGCCGGTGGTGGCGCACAGCGCCTACCTGCACTGCACGGAGTTGCGCCGCCAGTTCGTCCAGTTCCTGACCCTCTACGGCACGCAGGAACCCTTGCAGGCTCGCAGCGAGGACGAGTCGCCCGCCGAGATGCTGGAGGCCATGCACCGCGCAGCCCAATTGCGCCGCCTGACGCAGGGCACCGCACCCGAGATCGCGCTGCGGATCGAAGCCGATGCGCCCGCCTACTGGTTCTTTGACCGGCGGCTGGTGCAACTGGCCCTGGATGCGGCCATCCACAATGCCAGCCGCTTCGCCAAGAGCATGGTGACCATGAGCCTGCGCGAGGAGGACGGCTACCTCGTCTTCGTGATCGACGACGATGGTCCCGGCCTGGGCGCCCACGACCCGTCCAAACATTCCACCGGGCTGGGCACCGAGCTGTGCAAATCCGTGGCCCAGGCCCACCGCTGCGGCGAGCGCCACGGCCAGATCAGCCTGGCCAACCGCCCCGATGGGGGCGGCGCCCGCTTCGAGCTCTGGCTGCCCTGAAGGCC
>CAYPUS010000396.1:2985-3274 GCA_964413815.1 uncultured Aquabacterium sp.
ACGCAGTCGACGTAGTAACGCCGGCTGCCATTGGGCAGGTCTTCGGCGACCAGGCCGTGCACGTCGGTCGAGAAGCCTGGGAAGGCATCGTTGAACGCCCGCGTGAAGCGCAGGAAATCGCAGATCTTCTTGTTGAAGCGCTCGCCAGGGACCAGCAGCGGGATGCCCGGCGGGTAAGGCGTCAGCAGCGCCGTGGTGATGCGGCCTTCGAGCTGGTCGATGTCCACGCGCTCGATCTTGCGGCGTGCGATGTGCGAATAGGCCTCGGTGGGCGTCATCGCGGGCTGCA
>CAYPUS010000397.1:0-3235 GCA_964413815.1 uncultured Aquabacterium sp.
GTCGTCAACGAGGGCAGCATCCATGTCATGCTGCTGGTCGAGCCCTTCTTCAAGACCTTCACGCCCAAGGCGATCGCCGACGCGCGCCAGAGCACCGAGGTGCTGGTGTGCCTGTCCTGCGAAAGCCGCCAGGAAGTCGATGCGCTGGTTGCCAAGGCCCTGGCCGCGGGTGGGCGCGCCCCCAATCCCGTGCAGGACCACGGCTTCATGTACGGCCATGGCTTCGAAGACCTGGACGGCCACATGTGGGAGCTGGTCTACATGGACATGAGCGCCACGCCAGCGCAGCTCTGAATCCGACCACGCACGAGCCATCAGCCGAGAAGGGCCCAGCGCATGAGTGACGAAGCCACACATCGTGCCATCGAAGCCGTCTGGCGCATCGAGTCGGCCAAGGTCATCGCCTGCGTGGCCCGCATGGTGCGCGACGTCGGCCTGGCCGAGGACCTGGCCCAGGACGCGCTGGTGGCCGCGCTCACGCACTGGCCCACGGCCGGCGTGCCTGCCAACCCCGGTGCCTGGCTGACCGCCACCGCGAAGAACCGCGCCCTCGACCGGCTGCGCCACGAAAAGATGTCGCAAGGCAAACTGGAGGAGTTCGGCCAGGAACTGAGTGCGCAAGAAGCCCATGTCGTGCCCGACTTCGTCGATGCCCTCGATGCCGCGCGCACCGACGAGATCGGCGACGAACTGCTCAGCCTGATCTTCACCGCCTGCCATCCCGTGCTGTCGCCCGAAGCGCGCGTGGCGCTGACGCTCAAGCTGCTGGGCGGCCTGTCCACGCCCGAAATCGCCCGGGCTTTCCTGGTGCCCGAGCCCACCATGGCCCAGCGCATCGTGCGGGCCAAGCGCACCCTGACGGCCGCGCGCGTGCCCTTCGAGGTGCCGCGTGGCGACGAATTGCGCGATCGCCTGGCCAGCGTGCTCAGCGTGATCTACCTGATCTTCAACGAGGGCTACAACGCCTCGGCGGGCGAGGACTGGATGCGCCCCGAGCTGTGCAAGGAAGCGCTGCGCCTGGGCCGCATGCTGGCCGAGCTGGCGCAGGACGAGCCCGAGGTGCATGGCCTGCTGTCGCTGATGTCGCTGCAGGCGTCGCGCATGCCCGCGCGCGTGGACGCCCAGGGCGGCCCCGTCCTGCTGATGGACCAGGATCGTCAGCAATGGGACGCCCTGCTGGTCCAGTTGGGCCTCGCAGCGCTGGAGCAGGCACAGGCACAGGCCGCCTCACGCCAGCAGGGCCTGGGACCCTATGCGCTGCAGGCAGCCATCGCGGCCTGCCATGCGCGCGCCACGCAGGCCGATCAGACCGACTGGGCCCGCATCGTGGCGCTCTATGACGCGCTGGCGCGCACCGCGCCCTCGCCGGTGATCGAACTCAACCGCGCCGTGGCCGTCGGCATGGCCTACGGCCCCGAAGCGGCCCTGGCCATCGTCGACGGACTGGCCCAGGCGGACTCGCTCAAGCAATACCAATGGCTGCCCAGCGTGCGTGGCGATCTGCTGGTCAAGCTGGGCCGCCACGACGAGGCGCGCGCGGCATTCATGCAGGCGGCCCAACTGGCGGGCAACGAACGCGACCGCGCCTTGCTGCGCGCCCGTGCCGATGCCCTGCCACGCGAGGACTGAGCCTCACGCGGCAGCCACCGATGGCGCGTTCAGAAGGCGTGACGCACGCCGGCCACGTAGCTGTAGCCCTTCTCGAAGTTCGGCAGCTTCTCGTTGTCCATCATCACGGCCACATACAGGTCGGTGCGCTTGGACAGCCAGTGGTCATAGCCCACCGTGAAGATGCCATGGCGGGTCTTGGGCGTGGTGCCGCCTTCGCCCGCCTTTTCCTTGGTCTCGCCATACGAAGCCAGCACCTTGCCCGATGCGCTCACCGGTACGGCCACGCCCAGTTGGTAGAACAGGGTGTCGATGTTGGCGGCGCCGACATAACCGCGGTTCTCGAACTGGCCGTACTGGCCGAAGAACTTCGTGAAGCCGGCGTCATAGCTGGCACTGATCAGCCCGAAGGTCTGGCGCTGGCCGGCCGCGAAGTTGGCCTTGGGCGCTTCGGCCGAGCGCAGCGACTGCCATGCACCGGCGATGGCAAAAGGTCCTGAGGCATAGCTTGCGCCCAGCGCATAGCTGGCCCCTTCGCTCTTGTCGGTCGACTCGCCCGCCTGGGCCTGGGCCGTCAGCACCACGCCGCCCAACTTGGGCGTGCTGTAGCTCACGGCGTTGCTCCAGCCCGAGTCGCCCCGGTCGTTGCCCCACTTGCCATAGGTCAGGCGCACCGCGGGCGACAGGCCGAACGCCGCCACGAACGGGTTGAAGCCCACCACCTGCCCGAACAAGAGGTTGCCCTGACGGCCCACCGTCAACTTGCCCAGACCACCCTCCAGCCAGACGTTGGCGGCGCGACCCCAGAACACATCGGTGTCGCTGCGACCGGCCGCGCCGGTATCAGGGCGCAGGAAGGTCTCGATCATGAAACCGGCCTTCAGGCCGCCACCCAGGTCTTCGGTCCCACGCAGGCCCAGGAAGCTGGTGACCATCTGGTTGCCATCGACCTTGGTGGTGCGCTCGTTGTCCGCACTGCCCTTGGTGCCTGCGTACTGGAACGAACCCAGCGTGATGTCCACCACGCCGTACATCGCCATGCTGGATTGAGCCTGGGCACCCAGCGAGACCAGGCCGGATGAGGCCAGCGTCACAAGCAGGGGGACTACTTTTCTTGCGGACATGAATACTCCTTGGAACAACGGATGAAGCTTGTGTACGCACATACCTTGCACGCACGGGGCCGCTGCCATGCAGGTTCCATGCCGATATCGTGGCCGCGCGCCATGCACCAAGCTTGACCGCTCTGGCCTCGGATTTGCGGCGGCGCAAGCGCGCATGGAACTTGCAGGAAGAAGGTTTCTTACCTTTTGCATCCCTGGAGTTGTTTCGATGCCCCTGCTGCCTCCCGTCCTGTCGCGCGTCCTGAAACCCATGGTGGCCCTGGCTGTGCTGGCCGCAGGCCTGCAAGGCCCCGCCCACGCCGACACACCGATCAAGTTCCAGCTCGACTGGCGTTTCGAAGGTCCGGCCGCCCTCTTCCTGCATCCACAAGCCAAGGGCTACTTCAAGCAAGCCGGCCTGGATGTCAGCATCGATGCCGGCAGCGGCTCGGGCGGCACCGTCACGCGCGTGGCCTCGGGCACCTATGACATGGGCCTGGCCGACATGGCCGCGCTGATGGAGT
>CAYPUS010000398.1:0-3227 GCA_964413815.1 uncultured Aquabacterium sp.
GCTGATGTTCGAAGTCGAATTGCTGGGCGTCTAAAGGCGCAAGCGAAGATGTTCGCCCCCAGCCAGGAGCAGGTGCGCCGCTTTTTCTGCGAAGCCTGGGCCAAGCACCTGGCCGGCCAGCCCCTCACGCCTCTTGAAGCCCAGGCGGCCGACTGGATCGCCGAGCACCCCGAGTACCACGAGGATTTGGCGGACGTCGATGCGGCCATCGCGGCGCAATACACCGTCGAAGGTGGCCGCACCAATCCCTTCCTGCACCTGTCCATGCACCTGTCGATCAGCGAACAGGTCAGCATCGACCAGCCCCGCGGCATCAAGGCCGCCATCGATCGCCTCGCGCACCGGCTCAACTCCCGGCACGAGGCGCACCACGTGGCCATGGAGGCCCTGGGCGAGATGGTGTGGACCTCGCAGCGCTCGGGCCAGCCTTTCGATGGCGAGGCCTACGTCGAGCGTCTGCGCCAGCAAGCCACGCGCTGAGGCTGTCAGCGCCTGTGTCGGCCTGGCGGCTGTCGATCCCGTTGAGATCTCTGGCGGACCCTGTGAATAGGGGGCTGCAGGCCACCTGCCCACCGCCTCGGGGGCCCTCTGCCGCCGGCGTGTTCTGCCAAACGCTCTAAACTCGGCGAATTGTCAACTTTTTAACGGGTTCGCTCATGCCGATCATTGCCATGTCCTCCGGCAAGGTCACTGCCATCTGGGGCAATGCCTATGTCCGTTTGCCGGATGGCAGCTTCAAGCCCATGAAGGTGGGTGACGAGGTGGTCGGTGGCATGCGCATCGTCACCGACCAGGACGGCATTGTCGAGATCTCGCCCGAGCGCGGCCCCGCGGTCGCCATCGATGGCAATGCCCTGCGCGCGCCGGTCGACCGGGCCATCGCCGCCATCGAGTCTGGTGAGATCGATGCGGTGCCCGCCGCCGGCTTGTTGTCCGGGGGCGATGGCAGCCTGAGAGACGGCCTGCGGGTCGAGCGGGTCGCCGAAGGCGTCGGCCTGGATGGTGGCTTCGCCTTTGTCCCCGTTTCGGAACGCAACGAAGTGATCCAGGGCTCCAGCGCCGACCAGCGCGAGCTGCCGACCCTGCTGGCTGGGCTGCCGGGCACCGATCCCGACCTCAACCCCGATCCGGGTCCCGGCCCTGGCCCTGATCCTGTCGACCCCAATCTCGGAGTGAAGGTGACCCTGGTCGATGTCAAGGCCGCCAGCGGTGCCTACGTCTATTTCGGCGTGCAGCTGTCAGGCAGCAGCGACGAGCCCACGGTGCTCAAGCTGGTGCTCACGCCGGGCGAAGAGGTCTGGGGCCCGGGCGATGTCTGGACGGGTGCCATGTCCTATTCGCTCGATGCGCTCACGGGCTCGCCCGATCAGGTCGACTTCACGGGCTGGCCCGAAATGGGCGGCGAGCCGGGGTGGCGCTTTGAATCCACCAGCGAAGGCATCATCGCCACCTTGACGGTGCCGCCGCTGACCGACGGCGGCCTGGTGCTGCTGAAGGTGCCCGCCTTCCAGGCGGAAGACGGCGTCACGCAGCCGCACGACGACGTCATCAAGCTGTCAGCCTCCGTCCAGGACGACCCCACGGTGGTCTCGGGCCAATACGTGATGCCGCATCTGCCTTCCGAGGATCTGGATTTCGATCCGGTGCGTGGCCAGTACTTCGACCCCGTCACGGGTGTGTGGGTGGATGCCTCGCCCACGCCGGAAGTGGTGCCGGTGCCAGAGCAGGATCCGGTGCGCGGCTTGAACCTGGCGGCCATGGCGGATGAGGCGCCGGCAGCCGGTGCACCCGCTCAGATGCTGCATCCGCACGATGTGCTGCGTTTCGATGGGGACGATGTGCTTTCCCTGCTGCCGGGGGATCCCAATGGCGGGGCGGGCGTGTCGAGTGGTCCTGTGCCGCTGCCGGTGCCGGTGGCCGCGGTGCCGGATTTGAACTTCGTCGGCCAGGATGTCGCCAAGCTCTTCGTGGAGCAGCCGGCCCACGCCTATTGACCCCTATGAGGCGTGACGGCGGCTTGGAGGCCTGACCGGCAGGCCCCTGGCGCGTCAAGGCTGTTCAACCAGGCTGATGCCACGGTGCAGCCACCAACAAAAAGCCCGCGGTGCATGCACACGCGGGCTTTTTGCTTGGGGTCGCTGCGGACGCTGCCGCTGCGTCGGGCGCGTGGCAGGGCGCCCCGGTCAGGCGCCCGCCAGCCATGTCCGCTCAGCGGCGCAGCCGGGACTGGGGCACGACGTGCAGGTCGCCGGGCAGGGAGCCGATGTAGTCGGACAGCTTCTTGAGCTCGGCGTGGGTGAACAGCTTGGCCTGCGCCGCCATGATGGGGTTGGCGCGGCCCATGGTGGCATTGCCCGTGAGCTGATAGGCCTTCATGGCGACATAGAGATAGTCGCGGTGCTGGCCGGCCAGCTTGGGATAGGCCGCGTCGATGGGCTTGTTCATGCCTTCGCCGTGGCAGGAGACGCAGTTGCCCTTGGTCAGCAGCGCCTGGATGTCGGCGGGCGGCGTGGCGTCGGCCTTCGGGTTGCTGGGCGGCAGGCCCTTGCCGTCGGCTTCGTAGTAGGCGGCGATCGCGTTGATGTCCTCGTCGCTCAGCGGACCGGCAATGCCCTTCATGGTCGGGTGCTTGCGATCACCCTTGCGGTAGGCGTCCAGCGCGGCGGCGATGTACTTGGCGTTCTGGCCCGAAATCATCGGGACCTTGTGGACCTCGGGGAAGCTGGCCTGGTAGCCCGGGATGCCATGGCAGCCGATGCACATCGCGACCTTGGCTTTGATGTTGGCCCCTGTGGCGGGCTGGGTTTGCGCGACAGCTGCCGTCGCGGTCGAGAGGAGGGCGGCAGCGGTGAGCGACCCCAGTGTCGTGAACAGCATGTGAAGCGGTGTTTTCATGAGGCGGGCGGGGGGAAAATATCCGTCGGTGGAAATCACGGGCAGCGACATTATTGGTGCGCAGCCTATACTGGAACACAGGATCAACCCGGTTGAGTTATCGCATGAAATTTCAAGGCACCGATCAGTATGTGGCCACAGACGACCTGAAACTGGCCGTCAATGCGGCATTGAAGCTACAGCGCCCCTTGCTGGTCAAGGGCGAACCGGGTACCGGCAAGACGATGCTGGCCGAGCAAGTGTCCGCCGCGCTGGGCATGCCATTGTTGCAATGGCACATCAAGTCCACCACCAAAGCCCAGCAGGGCCTGTACGAATACGACGCCGTCAGC
>CAYPUS010000399.1:0-3220 GCA_964413815.1 uncultured Aquabacterium sp.
GGCGGCTGGGCAGGTTCACGGCGATCGACGCATCGAAGCCGAACTGGCGCTGCCACTCGCGTGCCTGCGTGGCGGCTTCTTCGATGGCCCACAGGCTCATCTCGTTGATGAGGCCGGTGGCTTCGGCCAGGGGGATGAACTCCACCGGCGGCACCAGCTGGTTGCCGCGCTGCCAGCGCATCAGGGCTTCGGCGCCCACCATGCGGCTGGTGCGCACGTCGATCTTGGGCTGGTAGTACAGCACCAGTTCCTTGCGCTCGAGCGCCTTGTGCAGGGCGGTGTCCAGGTCCAGGCGCACGCGGCCCTTGCTGGCCAGATCCGGGTCATAGACCTGGGCGGTGTTGCGCCCCTGTGACTTGGCGATGTCCATCGCCACGTCGGCATTGCGCAGCAGATCGGCCACGCTCAGGCCATGCTTGGGAAAGAGCGCCACGCCCACGCTGGCGGTGATGAAGCATTCCTGGTCGCCGGCCGTCATCGGCGCGCGCAGGGCGTCGAGGATCAGCTGGGCGGTTTCCAGCGCCTCGGCTTCGTCGGCGACTTCAGGCAGCAGGACGACGAACTCGTCGGCGCCGAGCCGGCCGACGGCCTCCAGGGTGCGGTGCACGCGGTGGCCATGGTTGTCCAGGGCGCCTTCCATGATCTGTTCGGAGTGGCGCACACAACTGCGCAGGCGGGCCGCCACCTCGATGAGGAGTTCGTCGCCGGCGTGGTGACCCAGGTTCTCGTTGATCACCTTGAAGCGGTCGAGTCCGACCTGCAGCAGCGCCACGCGGTGGTTCAGGCGCTTGGCGTGCTCGATGGCGCGCTCGCTGCGCCAGAACAGCTGGCGCCGGTTCGGCAGCCCGGTGAGCGCGTCGAAGTTGGCCAGGTGCTTGATCTTGTCCTCGGCGACGCGGCGGTCGGTGACGTCCTGCACGATGCCGGTGTAGCCGATCAGGTTGGCCTGCTCGTTGAACTCCGGCTCGGCCTCCAGGTGAAGGATGCGCTGGCGCCCGTCGCTCAAGCCGATCTGGATGTCGTTGCACAGCACGGTGCCGTGGTGCAGGACCTCGCGCAGCACGCGCTGGAAGGCCACCCGCTCGTCCGGGTTGATCATGCGCAGGATCTGGCGCAGTCCGAGGTGGTCATTGGGCCCCAGGCCGAACACGCGCAGCCCTTCGAGCGAGAAGATGATGTCCCCGGCGCCCTTGCGCCAGTCGAAGCTGCCCATGCGGGCCAGGTCTTGCGCGCGGGCCAGCTTGGCCTTGCTGCGCTCGAGTTCGTGGCGGGTGCGCGATGAGCGCAGCAGGTAACGCAGGCGGCCGGCCAGCAGGCTCCACTGGGTGCTCTTGACGAAGAAATCCGTGGCCCCGACCTCGTAGGCCCGGGTGATGGAGGCATCGTCGTCCAGGCCGGTCAGCATCAGCACGGGCGTGGATTCGAAACCGGGCAAATGCCGCAGTTCCTGGCAGGTGGCAAAGCCGTCGAGGCCGGGCATCACGGCATCGAGCACGACCACATCGGGCACCAGCTCGGCCAGCATCTGGAGGGCTTGCTCGCCCGAGCTGGCTTCGGAAATGGCAAAGCCGCGCTCTCGCAGGGCGATGGACGTCAGCAGGAGATTGACCTCGTCATCGTCGACCAGCAGCACCTTGGGCTGCTCTTCCTGGTCGTCTGCGATGACGGGGAAACCCTCGGTCATGGCTGGTTCTCCAGTAATTGGCGCAAGCTTGAGAGAACACGCTCGGCTTCAAGGGGGACTTCGCGGATGCGTGAGCTCAAGTCTTCTCCTGTTTGGCGCCGGATCGTGGTCTCGATTTCGGCACACAGGTGTGACAACTTGAGTGCGCCGATACTGGCTGATGACGACTTGAGTGTATGCGCAACATGCATGATTGCCGCGCTGTCGTTCATCTTGAATGCTTCATCCAGTTGAGGCAAGAGGCGGCTCACGGAGGTCTGGAAGGCCTTGGCCACGCGCTCGAGCAGGCGGTTGTCGCCGCGCGGGTCGAGTTCGCGCAGACGGCGCAGGGCTTCGGCGTCGAGCACCTCGTCGTGCCATGACAACGGGACGGGGCGGGAGCTTGCCCCGGAGGTCGCCTGCCCCTGCGCGCGGGCGGCCTGGGCCACCGGGGCGGACTCGGCGGGCTCTTCCCTCAGGGGCATCGGCAGCGTGCGCTGCTCGGCATCGGCCTCCGCCTGGACGTCAGGCTCGGCGTCATCCAGGCCGGGACGGGGCAGCAGGCCTTCGGCATGGGTGTGCTCGATCAGGATTTTTTGCAACTGGCTCTGGCGGAAGGGCTTGGACAGGTAGTCGTTGAATCCCAGGTCCAGGAAGCGCTGCTCGTCGCCTTCCAGGGCATTGGCCGTGACGGCGATCACGGGCGTATCGGATGGCGTGATGAAGCTGAAGCGGGCAGAATTGCCGCGGCGGAACCAGCTCAGGGCCTCGACGCCGTCCATGCCGGGCATCTGGATGTCCATCAGCACCAGATCAAAGCGGGTTTCGCCCAGCTTGCGCAGGCCCTCCAGGGCGGAGCTGGCGACCTTCACCTCGCAGCCCAGGCGGCGCAGCATCTGGCAGCACACCTCCTGGTTGACGGTGTTGTCCTCCACGACCAGCACGCGCTTGTCCAGGTGCAGCGCCTCGGCCGTTTCGCTGCCCATTTCGGCAGAGATGCCGAGGATGGCCTGGCGCAGTTCGGCTTTGCGCAGCGGCTTGGGCACGAAGCGCTGGAAACCGACATCCTGTGCCCGGCGCACGTCGTCCGGCGATGACACCGAGGACAGCAGGATCATCTTCAGATGGGGGTAGCGGCCGCTGCCGCGCACGGCCTCGGCCAGGCCCAGCCCGTCGAGTTCGGGCATGTTCATGTCCACCAGGGCCAGGTCGAAGTCGGCGTCGTTCTGGGGGTGCGCCAGCAGGATGTCCAGCGCCTGGCGGCCGTTTTCCGCCTGCGTGACCTTCATGCCCCAGGCCGTGAGCATGTTCTCGATGACGGTGCGGTTGGTGTCGTTGTCGTCGACCACCAGCACGCTGAAGGAAGGCATCTCGGGCTCTTCCAGCATGGTCATGTCGACCTGGGTGGCGCCCACCTGCACCGGCACGCGGAAGAGGAATTCGGAGCCGACGCCGGGGGCGCTGTGGGCCTCGATGTGACCACCCATGAGCTCGACCAGCTGCTTGGAGATGGCCAGACCCAGACCGGTGCCGCCATAGCGGCGGGCCATGCCGCCA
>CAYPUS010000400.1:0-3201 GCA_964413815.1 uncultured Aquabacterium sp.
TCGGAGATCAGCTCCACGATCTCGCCGATCTCCTGCGACGATTCGCCCAGCCGCTTGATGCGCTTGGAGGTCTCCTGGATCTGCTCGCGGATGGTGTTCATACCGCCGATGGCGTTCTGCACGGCCTGCAGACCGGAGTCGGCGGCCGCCAGCGATTGGCGCGCCACCTCGGCCGACTGCTGGGCCTGGGCGGACACTTCGTTGATTCGGCCCGCCATCTGCAGCACCGATTCGCCGGTGTCGCGGATCTCGCGCAGCTGCTCGTCGGAGGCGGCCAGCAGCTCGGTCGAGGTCGCTTCCACCTGGCCGGTCGTGTCCGACACCCGCGACACCGTACCTTGCACCTGCGCCACCAGGCTGCGCAGCTCTTCCACCGTGAAGTTCACCGAGTCGGCGATGGCGCCGGTGATGTCCTCCGTCACCGTGGCCTGCTGTGTCAGGTCGCCTTCGGCCACCAGTTGCAGTTCGTTCATCAGACGCAGAATGGCCGCCTGGTTCGCATCGTTGACGCGCTTGGCTTCGCGCTCCATGCGCTCGGCTTCCTGACGCTGCAGCTCGGCCACGCGGCGGCGGTTTTCCTGGTCGGCCACGAAGACGCGGAACCAGCCGATACCGGCGGCGATGGTGCCCGCCACGAACAGCAGGATCAGCGCCAGGTTGACGGGGCCGACGGCGCCGCCCTTGGACAGGTGATCCTGGACGGTTTCCAGACCCTTGCGCAGCGGTTCGCTGTCGTCGATCACGGCCACCTGCGCATCGCGGGCGGCCACCAGGCCCTGCAGCGAGCCCAGAATGAAGGTCGACTGGGTGCGGGTGCGCTCGAAGATCTTGAGCAGGGCATCGAGCTGCTCGCGCACGGCCGGGTCCTTGCTGGCCGTCAGGCCCAGATCGGCGTTGCCGCTGAGCATGCCTTCGGCGATTTCCTTGAAGGCGTTCAGATCCTTGCCCAGCAGGAACACGGCCTCGGTCGACACGCCTTCCACCGTCAGGAACTCGTTGGCCGACTTGCCGATGCGCTGGGTCAGCATCACCAGTTGGTTCAGCGCCGACATCTCGGAGGCCGACACGCCGCCCTTTTCGATCTTGGCCATGGCGATGCCTTCGGCCAGATCCAGCAGCTCCGAAGACTGGCTGTTGACCTCACGCAGGGCCTGACTCACCTGGGTCAGGGTCTGCTTCTGCTTCAACACGTAGTCGGCGTTCTTCTCGGCGCGGTCGACCAGCGGCAGCAGCTTGCCCAGCTCGTCCTTGGCATCGCCGCCCACCGGGCTCAGGCCCAGTGCGGCGTCACCCTTGTCCAGGCCGCGCACGTTGCTGGCCAGCACCTTGGAGGCTTCCTGCACTTCCGCGAAAGCCTGGGGGCGGCCGATCAAAGCCTGCGACACCGACTTGGCCAGCCGCTGCGATTGCATCAGGGCCTGACCGGTGGCCGCGGCCTGTGCGGCGCGCGTGCCGGCAGAGACCGCCGACCAGATCGCGCTGCCCAGCAGACCGACCACGCACAGACCCAGCGCAAAGGTCACAAAGCGCTGTTGGCGCTCCAGGCGCCAGTTGCCGATGACGGGCAGGCCGGTGCGCGTTTCCATCGCGGCCTGGTCCGCGGCTTCCTGACGCATGCGCGTGTCCTGGAAGTCGGCGGCGAACTCGGACGGGGCGGATTCCGAGATGATCGAATCGGCCGTGGTCGTGGCCCCCGCCTGGATGGTCGATGGCGAGGACTGTGTGTCCACCGCCTGCGCACCGGCCTGGGTGACCATGCCTTCGGTACTGAGGGCTTCCGAGGGAACGTCTTCCTCTTCCTGCGTTCTGCCCATGTCTTTGATTCGACTCAGGAAACTCATGACCTCTTGCTCCAACTGGTGTACTGCGTGATGACCACTGCGAGGGCAGCCATCAGACGTCGATTTTCAAAAACGCCTCGTCGGCCACGAGGCCGGCCAAGTCGAGCTCATACCAGGTGCGCCCTTGCGCATCACTCATTTGCTGGCTCACGAAATGGGGCCGGCCCGGCCCGGGTGACGGATCGGGGGACACCGTGCCGGCATTGCGCAGGCCCATCAGGCGATCGACCAGCAGCGCGGTGTTGATCTGCAGGCCCGCATTGAGCGCGACCAGGCGGCCGGCATCGCGGGCCGCGACCTCGCCCGCGTTGCGCACGGGGCGCTGGGGCAGGCCGAGGTAGGCATTCAAATCGACCACCCCGTGCAACTGGCCGCGCAGATTGGCCACGCCAAGGAACCATGGCTGGCTGTGCGGCACAGGCTGGATGGCCGACAAAGGGAAGATCTCGCCGGCCTGGTCCAGCGGCAACAGGAAGCCGTGGCCCGCGATCTCGACGGCAAGCCAATTGCGCACGGGCGCCTGCTGGCGCACCATCTGCAGGCGATCAGCCAGCCGTTGCTGCAGCTCCCTGAGGGCTTCCTTGTTGGCCATCTTGTTTCTGGTTTCCTTTTCGCCTTCTACCGCTTTTTTCTACTGCTGGACTGCTTAACCGAAGGCTCGGATCTTGGAGAGCAGCTCTTCCGGGTTCACCGGCTTGACCACATAGTCGCGCGCGCCCTGGCGCATGCCCCAGACGCGGTCGGTTTCCTGGTTCTTGCTCGTGCAGATGATGACCGGCACATCCGCGAATGACGGATCACGCGTGATGGCGCGCGTCAACTGGAAACCATTCTGACCAGGCATCACGACGTCCATCAGGATCAGGTCGGGCTTTTCTTCCTGAAGGCGGCGCATGGCCTCTTCGCCGTTTTCGGCAGTGCGGACCTGGTAGCCCTTGCGGGTCAGCAGCTCCGACAGCACATGCAGTTCGGTCTTGGAATCGTCAACAAGCAAAATCTTCTGGACAGGCATCTCTCAAACCCCTTGGCACACGGCCGCCTTGGCCGGGCCAGAACAGTGGCACGTGGCGGCACCGGCCGCCATCGCGCTCACACATTATTCATTCCCAACAACCGCCTGCGCCAGACAGCTGTATCGATCGGCAATCGGATCAGACGGCGCTGTACTGGGCCACGGCCTGCAGCAGCTGATCCTTCGTGAACGGCTTGGTCAGATAGTCCTGCGAACCCACCATGCGCCCCCGTGCCTTGTCAAACAGCCCATCCTTGGACGAGAGCATGATCACCGGCGTGGCGGTGAAACGGGGGTTGCGCTTGATGATGCCGCGTCTGGATGGCTACCAGACCTGCGCCATCATCA
>CAYPUS010000401.1:0-2527 GCA_964413815.1 uncultured Aquabacterium sp.
CGTCGAGGTGCCGCAAGAAGCCTTCCTGGCCATCCTACAAGTGGACGATTGATGAGTTTGATCACTGGTGCGTTGTACGCCGCCTTGCTGGCGTACCTGGGGGGCTGGTACCTCGGCCGCTGGCAGGGCAATTTTTCGCTCCTGCTCTTCGTTCTGACGGTGGCCACGCTGCTGTACTGGCTGGCCGAGCGCTACAAGTTCCGGCCCGCCCGCGAAGCCGCCGCCGCCAAGCTGCTTGCCGACGACCAGGCACGGCGTGCGCAGTTGGCCGACCAGGGCATCGCCCAGGTGGACGGCAACGTCGAAGAGGCCCGCGACAGGCTGCTGATGCAGCCCTGGTGGCTGGACTGGACGGCCGGGCTCTTCCCGGTCATCTGCGCCGTCTTCTTGATGCGCTCTTTCCTGTTCGAGCCCTTCAAGATCCCGTCGGGCTCGATGATCCCGACGCTGCTCGTGGGCGACCTCATCCTGGTCAACAAGTTCCACTACGGCATCCGCCTGCCGGTCATCAACAAGAAGATCATCGACAACCATGAGCCCCAGCGCGGCGACGTGATGGTGTTCCGCTACCCGCTCAACACCAGCATGGACTACATCAAGCGTGTGGTCGGCTTGCCGGGTGACGAGGTGGCCTACATCAACAAGCAGCTGACGGTGAACGGCCAGCCTGTGCCGCAGACGGCGCTGCCGCAGTTCTATGAAGAAGGCGAGATGCGCTACATCGACCAGTTCACCGAGAAGCTCGGTCAGGTCGAGCACCGCATCCTGGTCGACAAGGATCGCTCGCCCTTCATCCAGCCGCACAGCGTCGCCGAGTTCCCGGGCAAGGAAAACTGCCAATACAGCGGCGAGGGCGTCGTCTGCAAGGTGCCGCCCGGTCACTATTTCATGATGGGTGACAATCGCGATTATTCGGCCGACTCCCGTTTCTGGGGCTTCGTGCCTGACGATCACATCGTGGGCAAGGCCTTCGTGATCTGGATGAATTTCAGCGACTGGAAACGCATCGGTTTCTTCAACTGAACTTTGACCACAAGGTAGTGATGATGAATGTGATGAACCGTCCCTTGATCGCCCCGGCTTCTGCGTCTGCTGTCCGCGCCCCCGCCGTCCGGCGGCAGGCTCAGCGGGGCATCACGCTGGTGGGGCTGCTGTTCTGGGCTGCGCTGATCATCTCCATCGCGCTGGTGCTGATGAAGGTCTTTCCGGCCGTCAGCGAATACCGCACCATCCAGTCCATGGTCAACAAGGCCGCGCGCGAAGGCGGCAACACCGTGCCGGAGATCCGGGCCTCCTTCGAGCGCTACAAGCAGATCGAATACGGCGTGGAGTCCATCGGGGGCAACGACCTCGACATCACCAAGGAAGACGAGCGCATCGTCATCACCTTCGCCTACGATAAAGAGATCGAGTTGATCTCGCCGGTCTACCTGCTGATCAAGTTCGAAGGCAAGTCCCGGTGAGGGCGGCGCCTTTTTGAACGCATGTCCGACGGGCCTGGCATCAGGCCCGCTTTGTTTTGATGGCCACCCCTTCTTCCTCGTCCTCGTCCCCCTTGCCGCCGGCCTTGCAGGCCCTGCAGCAGCGCCTGGGATATGTTTTCGCCGACCGCGGGCTGCTGACGCGCGCGCTGACACACAAGAGCTTTGGCGCGGACCACTATGAGCGCCTGGAGTTCCTGGGCGACGCGGTGCTGAACCTGGGCGTGTCGGCCCTGGTGTACAGGCGCTTTGACCGCAGCGACGAAGGCGAGCTGACGCGGGTGAGGGCGCATCTGGTGCGCCAGGACATGCTGCACCGGCTGGCCGTGCAGCTGGGCCTGCCCGAGGTGATGCGCCTGAGCGAAGGCGAGGCCAAGGGCGGCGGCGCGCAGCGGCCCTCCATCCTGGCCGATGCCGTGGAGGCCTTGATCGGGGCGATCTACCTCGATGCGGGCTTCCAGGCCGCGCAGGAGCTGGTGATGCGCCTCTTCGAGCCCTTGGTGGCCGAGTCGACGATGGAAGGCTGGAGCAAGGATGCCAAGACCGCCTTGCAGGAGTGGCTGCAGGCGCGCAAACTGGCCGTGCCCACGTACAGCATCACCGAGACCCGCGGCAAGGCGCACGAGCAGGTGTTCGTGGTCGCCTGCGAGTTGCCCGAGCTGGCGCTGCGCCTGACCGGCGAAGGCCTGTCGCGACGGGCGGCCGAGCAGGTGGCGGCCCAGGCCATGCTGGCGCACATCCAGACGCTGCCGGCCAAAGGCCTGCCCAAGCCGAGCAAACCCGTTGTCGTGGTCAAGAAGACCCGACTGAGCGCCGCGCCCGCGCGCCCGAAAAAATCCGATCAAGCCCCTTCCTGAAGCAGCCCATGCCGCAAAAGTCCCCCAAGTCCAGCGCCAAGCCAGGTGCCCAACCCGGCGCCAAGCCCAGTGCGAAACCCGGCGCGAACTCCGGCGTCCAAGGCAGTGCCAAGCTGGCGGCCAAGGCCGCCAAACCGGCTGGCAAGCAGGCGGCCAGGCAGGCACCCGCGGTCGATGCCCTGAACCCCT
>CAYPUS010000401.1:2537-3200 GCA_964413815.1 uncultured Aquabacterium sp.
ACGCCATGCTGGCGAACCTGTCCATGGCCCGAAAAGGCGGGACGGAGACCGGGGCGCTGGCCACGCCGCAGCGCTGCGGCCTGGTGGCCATCGTCGGGCGGCCGAATGTGGGCAAGTCCACGCTGCTGAACGCGCTGGTCGGCCAGAAGGTGTCGATCACCTCGCGCAAGGCGCAGACCACGCGCCACCGCATCACCGGCATCCGCACCGATGGCGACACGCAGTTCGTCTTCGTGGACACGCCGGGCTTCCAGACACGGCACACCGTGCGGGGCACGGCGGCGCTCAACCGCAACCTCAACAAGACCGTGCAGGCCACGTTGTCGGACGTGGATGTGGTGCTTTTTCTGGTCGAAGCCGGGCGCTATGGCCCGGACGACGCGAAGGTGGTCGCCTTGCTGCCGCCGGAAAAGCCCGTCTTCCTGGTCGCCAACAAGCTCGACCTGGTGCACCGCCGCGAGGACCTCTTCCCCTGGCTGCAGGGCATGCAGGCACACCATCCTTTCAAGGAGTTCGTGCCCCTGTCGGCGCAGAAGGACGAGGACGTCAAGCGCCTGGCCGATGCCCTGCGCCCCTACATGCCTGAGCAGCCGTGGTGGTACGACGCCGAGGCTCTGACCGACCGCACCGATCGCTTCCTGGCCAGCGAGATCATCCGCGAGA
>CAYPUS010000402.1:0-3199 GCA_964413815.1 uncultured Aquabacterium sp.
CGTCCAGCCAAAACCTCAAAAACTCCTTGCCACACGGGAGGCGTCCATATAAGCAACGCAGGGAAGCCCCGCGCAGCGGGGCCGCCACCATGGGAGCCCGGCCATCGCCCCCTCAGCCCCCGCCCTGCGGTGCACCGCCAAAGCGCTCATCCCTTAGCAAGCCACACCGAGCGCTCCGCCTCAGCGTCTCCCAAAAACGCGAACCCAAAAAAAGCAAGCAGCGTCTTGTCGATCCGCCCCCACCACATCCGTCGTAGCCATGACGGACCGCACCCTCTCCGGCGCATCCGCACTCAAGCAACCACCCTCAGCGAAGGACGCCCGCCATGAAACACTTCATTCCCTACCTCGGCTTCGACGGTCAATGCGCGCAAGCCATGCGCTTTTACGAACAGGTGCTCCACGGGCGCATCCAGATGATGATGCGCGCCGGTGATTCCCCCATGGCCGACCAGATGCCCGAAGCCCTACGCGACAACATCATGCATGCCTGCCTGGTCATGCCCGACGGCAGCATGCTGTATGGGGCCGACGGCTGCGGCCAGCCCTACGAGGGCATCAAAGGCGTCTCGATCACCATGAGCTTCGATACCGTGGCCGAAGCCGAACGCGTCTTCAAGGCCCTCGCCGAAGGCGGCAAGGTCTCCATGCCCATGGCGCCCGCCTTCTGGGCCAAGACCTTCGGCGCCCTGGTCGACCGCTTCGGCGTGGCCTGGATCATCAACGGCGAGCCACTGCCCGTTCCGTGATGCGCCCCAGGCCCGTCCTCACAACCCCAGCAGGTCCAGGATCAAGGGGCTCAGGAGGCCAAAGGCCTGCTGCGTCACCGGCTTGGTCTCCATCGCGCGCATTGGCGTGCCCTTGCCGTCGATCAGGTTGTCGACGAACTTGCCCACATTGGCGATGCCCGCTTCCTTGATCGCCGTGCCGCCGAAAGTCACCGCCGTCAGGCAGTGCGCGTCCAGCAGGTCACGGGCGTAGGGCAGGTAGTAGCCGGTGTTCGGCTGCGTGTCCAACTCGGCCTTGAGGCTGCGCACGTCCTGCATCCACTTGGCGTTGAGCAGCGCGGCGCGTGTCTCGCCCGTGGCCGCACCGATCTCCGGATAGAACTTGCTGTACGAGAAGTCCGAGTACACGCCATCCATCTGGAACATCGCGTAGCCGAAGCGGTCGTCCTTGAAGTACTTGCCCAGGGCCGAACTGGCCTTGCCCAGGTTCTCCGGGTCCATCAGGCCGGGGTACTGGCGCACGATCTTGGTCAGAAGGCCTTCGGGCTCGTCCAGGCCCCAGGCCTGGCGGATCTTGTTGTGCAGCGGCAGCGAGGGATACTGCTCGGCCGTGCCATGACGCGGCGCCGGGAAGAGCGGGCCCGCGTCGGCCATCAGCGCCGACTTCTTCGGATTGAGGGCGGTGCGGATGACCGCGTAGTTCGAGGTCGCGCCCGCTGCGCCGGCCGAGAAGCCCGTCACCAGCAATTGCTCGGGTCGCGGCAGATTCGCTTTGAGCCAGGCCGCAGCGGCGTCGCTGTTGACCGAGCCGCGATGCTGGTAAGGCAGCGGCTTGGACGGATCGGCATCGGCGTAGACCATGGTCTTGTTGCCGGTGTGCACGTCGCCGGTGCAGTAGGGCATGAAGACGATGTTCCAGCTTTGTGTCTGCACGTGCTGCAGGGGGTGCAGGCGGCTGTTGAACGGGGTCGACAGCTGGTTGCGGATGTTGGACATGTAGTCCGCACCCACGCCGTTGGGGTTCGAGGCCGACAGCAGGTCGCCGCCCATGCAGGCCTTCTGGCCCCAGCAGGCGCCGCCGCCTTCATAGATGATGACCGTCTTGCTCGTGAAGGGCGTGCGGTTGACGAAGAAACGATAAGGCGTGCCGTTGCCGCACGATGCGCCGCTGGCCACGGGCAGCTCGACGGCCTCCCAGGCCAGGTACTTCACGGCGTGGGCGGGGGCGAGGGCCATCAGGCTCATCAGCGCCGCGGCGCCAAGGCCGCGAACCAGGGTGGGGCTGCGCAGGGTCATGTCGGGACTTCTTCCTAATTGGGGACTGGCGT
Source organism: uncultured Aquabacterium sp. (assembly GCA_964413815.1). Lineage (GTDB taxonomy): Bacteria > Pseudomonadota > Gammaproteobacteria > Burkholderiales > Burkholderiaceae_C > Aquabacterium. The sequence continues at coordinate 2,057 of CAYPUS010000402.1, forward strand.
GGATTGTGGCCAGCACCCCATTGCCTGACCGCCAGGATTTCCCGCGGTCTGTCGCATCCGCCCCAAGCGGATCCCCACCTGATCGGGTGGTCAATCATATTTGACAACGAATCTTTCCAGATATACATTGGCCGCAAATTGATGGAGACACCGCATGTCCGAACACTTTGACGTCCTGATCGTTGGCGCCGGCCTGTCCGGCATTGGCGCGGCCTGCCATCTGCGCGACCAGTGTCCCGACAAGCGCTTCGCCATCCTGGAAGGGCGCGACACCCTGGGCGGCACCTGGGATCTGTTCCGCTACCCCGGCATCCGTTCGGACTCGGACATGTACACCCTGGGCTACAAGTTCAAGCCCTGGACCGAGCCGCAGGTCATCGCCGATGGCCACCGCATCCGCAACTACATCAAGGAAGCGGCGCAGACCCACGGCATCGAGCAGACGATCCGCTACGGCCACAAGGTGGTCGCGGCCGACTGGCACAGCGACACCGCCACCTGGACGGTGACCGTGCAGACCAAGTCCGGCGAGACCAAGCAGTTCAGCTGCAACTGGCTGCACATGTGCTCGGGTTATTACAACTACGAAGAAGCCTTCACGCCCGAGTTCAAGGGCCGTGACGATTTCAAAGGCCAGATCATCCATCCGCAGTTCTGGCCCGAGAATCTCGACTACGCCGGCAAGCGCGTGGTGGTGATCGGCTCGGGCGCCACCGCCATCACCCTCATCCCCTCGATGACCGACAAGGCGCAGCACGTGACCATGCTGCAGCGCACGCCCAGCTACGTGATCTCGGTGCCTCAGTTCGACCCGATGGTGCGCGGCCTGCTCAAGATCCTGCCCGAGATGACGGTCTACAACATGAGCCGGGCGCGCAACAACTTCATCACGCAGTGGATCTTCAAGCTGTCGCGCCGCTACCCCAACTTCATGCGCAAGCTGCTGCTCAAGCAGGTCAAGGCGCAGGTGGGGCCGAACTTCGACATGAAGCACTTCACGCCGCCCTACAACCCCTGGGACCAGCGTCTGTGCGCCGTGCCCAATGGCGACCTGTTCAAGGCGCTGCGCAAGGGCAAGGCCTCGGTGGTCACCGACCACATCGACCGCTTCGTCGACAAGGGCATCCTGCTGAAGTCGGGCCA
>CAYPUS010000403.1:0-618 GCA_964413815.1 uncultured Aquabacterium sp.
CTCGGCCTCGTCACGCTCGTCGGCGGCCGCCACGATGGTGACCGTCTCGCCGCCTTCGGCGTTCTTTTCCTGCCGCACCAGGATCTCGGGGCTGGAGCCCACGACATGGTGGTCACCCATGTCGTAGTAATACATGTAAGGGCTGGGATTGAGCGAGCGCAAGGCGCGGTACAGGCTCAGCGGCGACGCGGTGTAGCGCTTTTCGAGGCGCTGGCCGATGACGACCTGCATGCAGTCGCCCGCGGCGATGTAGTCCTTGCACTTGCGCACGGCCGCCTCGAAATCGTCCTTGGCGAAATGCCGCTCGACGGGATGGGCCGCGCCAGCGGTGATGGGCGGCACGGGCACGACCTCGTTGAGCTGGGCCTGCAGCTGCTGCAGGCGCCGGGCCGCGCGCGCGTAGGCATCGGGCTGGGCGGGATCGGCGTAGACGATGAGGTAGAGCCGATCGATCAGGTTGTCGATGACGGCCAGCTCTTCACATTGCAGCAGCAGGATGTCGGGGGTGCCGATGCCACCTGTCTTGGTGGTGCGGGCCAGCCGCGGCTCGATGTGGCGCACGGTGTCGTAGCCGAAGTAGCCGACCAGGCCACCACAGAAGCGCGGCAGGCCCTGCGG
>CAYPUS010000403.1:628-3187 GCA_964413815.1 uncultured Aquabacterium sp.
AGGCCGGAGCGCGACCTTGAAACGCTGCTGGTACGCGGCGATGAAGTCCAGCGGGTTGCAGCTTTGCTGCTCGACCACCTGCCCGTCCGTGACGACCTCGACCTGGCGGCCGGTGGCCCGCACCAGGGTGCGCGCCGGCAGGCCGACAAAGGAATAGCGCCCGAAACGCTCACCGCCGACCACCGATTCGAGCAGGAAGCTCAGCGGCTGCCCCTGGGTGAGCTTGAGGTAGAGCGACAGCGGCGTGTCGAGATCGGCCAGGGCCTGCGCGACCAGCGGGATGCGGTTGTGACCCTGCGCAGCCAGCGCCTTGAATTCGTTTTCAGTGATCATGGTGTCGGGCCTCCGAGCCCTTGTGGCGCCACCTTCCCGGGAGTCGGCTTTGCACCACAAAATATCATTTCGCGGAATGCGGCTCTCTCTGAGCGCATCGGTTCCGTCGTTAACGCACGCTTACGGTTGTGACGTGCGGGAACGTTGTCCCGGGTTCAGCCGCCTAAGATCGGCCTATACCGAGGAACAAAAAACAGGGGTCACCATCGCCAGGGCCATGCCCCCCGGTCGTGTGAACCTTTGGTCTGTTTACGCGATATGAACATCAAACCAGTGTAGCAGGGCGGACCGAAGGCCGGCAGCAGCCACGCAGAGCCCTTGAGGCAGGGGGTGGCTGTCCGCCGACTGCAAGGGCAAACCCAGATTGTGGATCGCACTGGACACGTAACAATCACTTACCGGTTCGCGCTGGCCCCCGCCTGCAGTGAGCCCCTTATCTCAATTCGTATGCAGTGGAATCTTGCTGGATGGGCCCAAGGCGGCCGAAGGACCTTGATCTCGGTGGCCGCGCCCCTGGGCATGGCGGCAGGTCTGGGTCTGGCAGTCTCGATGGGGCTGGTGCAGACGGCACAGGCCCAAAGCGCCGATGTGGTCGGCGTGCACTATCCGCAGGCCATCAAGATCGAAGGCAACAGCCTGACACTCAATGGCAGCGGTGTGAGCTACCGCGCCGTGGCCAAGCTCTACACGGTGGGCCTGTACGTGCCCCAAAAGAGCAGCCAGGCCGACGCCATCTTCGGCAACGCCGGCCCCAAGCAGCTGCGCTTCGTGATGCTGCAGGGCATGCGCGTAGACGAGCTGGGCAAGGTCATCACCAAAGGCATCGAGAACAACAGCAGCCGTGAAGAGTTCTTCAAGCTGATCCCCTCGATCCGGACCATGGGCGAGCAGTTCTCGCGCATCAAGCGCCTGAACCCGGGCGATGTCTTCGCCATCGAATACCTGCCCAAGCGCGGCACCATGTTCTTCGTCAATGGCCAGCCGGCCGGCCTGCCGCTGGACGATGGCCTGTTCTTCCCGGCCATCCTGCGCACCTGGCTGGGCCAGCGCCCCGTCACCCAGGATCTGAAGGACGCCCTGCTGGACTTCAAGGCGCCGCCGGTGCTGGACGCGCTGCAGTAAGGGAATTCAGTTCACGCCCAGCAACCGGGTCCAGTCCGCCTGGTCCAGGGCGGGGATATGGGCGAGCGCCGGCACCGCCTCGATGGGGTCGCCATGGTTGTAGCCATAGGTGACCAGCACCACCTCGCAGCCGGCGGCACGCGCGGCCTGGGCGTCGTTGCTGGAGTCGCCGATCATCAGGGTGCGCTCGGGCGCCGTGCCCAGGGCCTCGCAGGTCTTGCGCAGCGGCAGCGGATCGGGCTTCTTGCGCTCGAAGGCGTCGCCCCCGAACACATGGTCGAAATGCTGCAAGAGGCCCTTGGCCTGCAACAGCTGCTTGGCAAAAGCCGTGGGCTTGTTGGTGAGGCAAGCCAGGGGCACGTTCAGGGCGCGCAACTGGGCCAGGCCTTCGGCCACGCCGGCAAACACTTCTGAATGCTGGCCGTTGTGCTGCGGATAGTGGTGGTGGTAGTGGTGCAGCGCCTCGGGCAGGTGCTCGGCCACCTCCTGACTGTCGTGCGGCACACCCCAGACATGACCCAGGCTGCGGCGCAAGAGGTCTTCGGTGCCCTTGCCCACGGTCAGCGAGACGAAACCGCGGTCGATGCGGCCGATCTCCACCGGGTGCAGGCCCATGTCGGCCAGGGTGTGGTGCAGCACGACGACGAAGTCCCCGACGGTGTCGACCATCGTGCCGTCCAGGTCGACGATGGCGGCTTGGAAGAGGTAGTGGTTCGATGGCGCCACGGCGCGAGTGGTTTGAGCAGCAGTCATGTGAAAACGGGCTTCAGCCTGGTTGAAGAATGATCTGGATCAAGGCGGCCATTGTCTCGTCTGCCCACCCAGGCGTCCACACCCCATTTCCGCACCCCAGTTCCGCACCCCCATTTCCACCATGGCGTCAGGGCTGGCGCCGCGGGCATCGCACGCGTTCACTTCGCCGTCGGCATCACAAAAGCCGAACCCTTGTCCGCGCTGGTGTCGCCCCAGCGCTGCATCACCGACTTCTGGCGCGTGTAGAAGCGCACGCCCTCTTCGCCATAGGCATGCATGTCGCCGAACAGGCTGCGCTTCCAGCCGCCGAAGCCGTGCCAGGCCATCGGCACCGGGATCGGCACGTTGATG
>CAYPUS010000404.1:0-3180 GCA_964413815.1 uncultured Aquabacterium sp.
GCGCCAGCAGCCATTGCTTGCGCCACAGCCCGCCGCCATAGCCGGTGAGCGCGCCCGAGGCGCCGATCACGCGGTGGCAGGGCACGACGATGGAAATCGGGTTCGCGCCATTGGCCAGGCCGACTGCGCGGCTGGCGCCGGGCTTGCCGAGCCTGCGCGCCAGGCTGCCGTAGCTTTCCGTCTGGCCGGGAGCGATCTCCATCAGTGCGCGCCACACGGCCCGCTGGAAGGGCGTGCCGGCCGTCTGCGTCGGCAGGGCGTGCAAGGGCGCGGACTCGCCATCGAAGTAAGCGTCGATGGCATCGGTGATGAGGCGGGGCGCTTCGGCATCGATCAGGCGGACGGCGCCGTAGTGCAGGCGCAGAAGCTGATGCATGCGTGTTTCGTGATCTTCGAAGTCCAGCGCGCGCAACAGGCCTTGCGCATCGCTGACGATGTACATGGTGCCGACGGGGGAAGGGCGTCTGGCCAGTCGCAACTCAAGCGGCGAGGGGGTTGTCATGGTGAATCTCCGAATGCGTTGCCGAATGCGTTTCCGAATGCCAAAGGTGCAGTACCGCGTAGGCCCGCCACGGACGCCATTGTTCCGCATGGGCGATCAGGGCGCGCGCCGTGGGGCGCACGCCGGCCACCGCCATCGCACGCTGCACGCCCACATCGCCTGCGGGGAAGGCATCGCTTTCATGCAAGGCCCGCATCGCGATGTACTGCGCCGTCCAGTCGCCGATGCCGGGTAGGGCGCACAGCCGCGCGATGGCGGTTTCCAGGCTTTCGCAAGGATGCAGCAACGTGGGTTCGGCCGCCACCTTCTGCGCCAGTTGCAGCAAGGCCATGCGCCGCGCGGACGGCATGCCGAGGCTGGCCAGGCCCTCTGCGGTGAAACCTTCCGGCCGAGGAAAGGCGTGTGTCAGAAGAGGGTGATCTGGCCAGGCCGGCGCCGGGCGGCCCAGCTCCTTCACGAGCTGGCCGGCCAGGCGCGTGGCCCCGCTCACGGTGATCTGTTGCCCAAGGATGGCGCGCACCGCGGTCTCGAAAGCATCCCAGGCGCCAGGCAGGCGCAGGCCCGGCTGGGCGGCCACGATGGGCGCAAGCCGGGGATCGCGTGCCAGGCAGGCCTCGATGGCGACCGGGTCGGCGTCCAGATCGAACATGCGGCGCACCCGGGCAATGAGGTCCGGCAGTTGGGGCAGTTGGTCCAGGCCCGGAAAGCGCAGGCGCACCAGCAGGCTGTGGTGCTCGGGCAGGTGGGTGACATGCAGCAGGCCCAGGGCACCGTCGCCCAGGTCGATCACCCGTCGATAGGCCCGCGCGTCCACCGCCTCGACGCCGGGGATGGCGCGGCCTTGGAGGAAGGCCAGCATCCGGGGCCAGTCGTAAGGCGGGCGGTAGGCCAGTCTCAGGCTGATGTCGGGGTTGGGCGGGCCGGTTGGGCGGCCGCTGGGGGCGGCGGCCCAAGTGCCAGCGCCGCCATCCGGCGTGCCTTTGGCGCGCAGTGAGCCGGGCGGGCGGCCGAAGATGCGCGCGAAGGTTTCGTTGAAGCGCCGCACGCTGCCGAAGCCGCTGGCCAGCGCGATGTCCGCCATGGACAGCCGGGTTTGGTGGATGAGCTGCTTGGCCAGCAAGAGCCGGCGGGTCTGGGCGATGGCCACCGGCGTGGTGCCCAGGTGTTCCTGGAAAAGACGCCGCAGGTGGCGCTCGCCCATGCCCAGCCGCTCGGCCAGTGCGTCGACCTTGCCGTGGTCCAGCGCGCCCATGTCGATCAGCGCCAGCGCGCGCCGCACGACGGTGGAGGTGCCGCACCAGGCGCCCATGCCAGGCGAGCTTTCCGGGCGGCAACGCAGACAGGGGCGGTAGCCAGCGTCCTGGGCCGCCGCGGCGCTGGCCACGAAGGTGCAATGCTTGAACAGGGGCGGGCGGGCAGGGCAGATGGGACGGCAATAGATGCCCGTGGTCTTCACGCAGGTGAAGAACCGTCCGTCGTAGCGGGCGTCACGCGCCAGCACGGCCTGGTAGCAAAGGGTGGCATCGGTGTCCATGTTGCCGATTATCCGCAGCCGATCGCCTCTTGTCTGGCGGTTTTCGGACGTGGAAGTGGTGCCCACTATGATCGCCCCTTCAGCCTCCGAAAGAAGCCCATGAGCCTGTTCATCGTGCTGCTGTCGCTTGCCCTGTTGATCTATGTGGCCTACAGGGGGCACAGCGTCATCCTGTTCGCGCCGCTGGCCGCCTTGCTGGCGGTTCTGCTGACCTCGCCTGGCCTGGTCGCGCCGGTGTATGTCGGCCTGTTCATGGACAAGATGGTTCAGTTCATCCAGATGTACTTCCCCGTCTTTCTGCTGGGCGCCGTGTTCGGCAAGGTCATCGAGCTGTCGGGTTTCTCTTCGGCCATCGTCACGGCGGTGATCAATCTGGTCGGGCGCGAACGCGCCATGCTGGCCGTGATGCTGGTGTGCGCGTTGCTGACCTATGGCGGCGTGTCGCTCTTCGTGGTGGTCTTCGCCGTCTATCCCTTTGCGGCCGAGCTGTTCCGGCAACTGGATATTCCCAAGCGCCTGATGCCCGGCATCATCGCGCTGGGCGCCTTCACCTTCACGATGGATTCGCTGCCTGGCACGCCGCAGATCCAGAACATCATCCCGACCACGTTCTTTCAGACGGACACCTGGGCCGCGCCGTGGATGGGCATCATGGGCACGGTCTACATGGTGGTGGTCGGGCTGGGTTACATGGAATGGCGCCGCCGTCAGGCCTTGAAGGCGGGTGAGGGCTACGGGGCGCACACCCTGAACGAGCCCGAGCGCGTGGTCCAGGAAGCGCTGCCGAGCCCGTGGATCGCCTTGCTGCCGCTGGTCGTCGTGGGCGTGGCCAACAAGCTGCTCTCGATCTGGATTCCGACGCTTTACGGGACGCGATACACCGTGGATCTGCCCGGCTTGAAGACGCCTGTCACAGGTGAAGTCTCGTCCGTGGCCGCGATCTGGGCCGTGGAGGCGGCCTTGCTGCTGGGCATCGCCACGGTGCTGGTGTTTTCCTTCCAGCGGCTCAAGGCCAGGTTCGCAGAGGGCAGCAAGTCGGCGGTGGCTGGCGCGCTGCTGGCGGCCATGAACACGGCATCCGAGTACGGCTATGGCGCGGTCATCGCTGCCTTGCCTGGTTTCCTGGCCATCGCTGACGCGCTGC
>CAYPUS010000405.1:0-3173 GCA_964413815.1 uncultured Aquabacterium sp.
AGCGGCTCGGCAGGCAGTTCGGTGCCCGGCGCCTTGCCTCCCAACAGGTGCTGCCAGCCGGCCTGGGCGTCGGCGGTGAGGTTGTTGCGCGCGCGGTGCGTCACGCTCAGCACCACGAAGCGGGCGCCATCCTCACCGGCCTGCAGAATGTCTTGGTCGTGTTCGGCATGTTCGGCCAACACGAAGGTGGTGGCCGGCGCCAAGGAGCGAACGGTGCCGCGGCCGTGGAAGCGCTTGCGCTCGGCCTGCAAGGACTGCATCTTGATCAGCGCCAGCCGCTCGGCTTCCGCGCGGCTTTCAAAGGCATACGCGCCTGGTTGGTCGGCGTGGACCAAGGCGAGATCCTGAGCATGGCCAGCATCGGCTTCAGCCGTGGCCGCGTGGTTGCGCACCTCTCGGTAATCATGGCTGGCTGTGTGCAGCATGCTGGCGCCCACGCTGCGCCGGCCGTGCCAGCGCGTGATGCTGTCTTCCTTCATCGACGCACCGCTTTGGGTGTAGCGGATGCGGGCCTGCGCATTGCGCGCGAAGGCGCCGTTGTGGTCGGCGATCACCAGCACATGCTGGCCGAGCGATGCGGCGCCGTCGCCCTCCTGGTGCTCGAACCAGTGGAAGAGGCCATTGGCCGCCCACAGGCGCGCCAGGAAATCGAAATCGCTCTCACGGTGCTGGCTGAAGGTGCTCAGGCGCGGGTAAACGTCGCGGTCCTTCAAATCCCAACGCCACGCCGGCTGCATGCCGCCCTGCGCCACGTAATCGGCAAACACCGACTCGGTGATGTCGACCACGCTGCGATCCTGAAAGCACCAGGCGTCCACGCGCTCGCGAAGGAAGTCCAGCCATGTGCCGATGCGAAGGCGGTAACGCGCCAGGCCGCCATCCGAGCCCATCAGTTCGAAGGCCAGGACATGGCCATGGAAGGGGCGCAGCGCATGGGCGCTGAGCGAGGTGAGCAGGTCCAGGCGCACGGGCTGCCCGAGCAGATCGACGGGGCGCAAGTCCGCACGGGCGCTCAGTGCGTACAACTCGATGCCGAATGCGGTGTCACCCAAGCCCGGGCCGATGCCTTCCTGGATGACCGCGCGCTCGGCCACCAGCACATCGGCGCCGAGTGGCGTGTGCAAGCGCAGCATGCGCGCGTGTTGCAGCAGCCCGGTGCCTGGCAGGCCGCCCAGCACAGCAGCGGCCGCATCCTTCGCAGCATCGACAACAGCGCCGATGGCAGAGCGCACATCGGAGAGATCGGTCATGGCTTCACCCTGATTTCGTTTTTTGGTGCGTGACACACGCCCCTTTGTGAAGGCGCGCGTCAACGGTCACGAAGGCTACCCGAAAGCACGGGCGCCTTGCCCGCCGGCCCCTCTGACGGGGGATGGGCAGGCTGCAACAAAATGAAACCAGAAGAGGCCGCGCCGCATGGCGCGCCGGAGCCTTACTTGACCCAGGTGTTCATCTGCATGATCGGCATCATCACCGACATCACGATCAGCATCACCACCAGGCCCATGGCCACGATGAGCAGGGGCTCCAGCACCGTGGCGATGGCCAGCGCCTTGCGCTGCACCTCGCCGCTGAGCTGGTTGGCCGCGCGCTGCAGCATCACGGGCAACTGGCCCGTCTGCTCGCCCAGGCGGGCGAACATCGACAGCAGGCCCGGAAAGCGTTTCTTGGCGGCCAGCGCCGAGGCCAACGGCGCGCCCTCGCGCACCTGGACCAGGGCCTCCATCGCATCGGCGCGCATCGCGCGGTTCGACAGCGTTTCGGCCGCCGCCTGCAGGGCCTTGAGGATGGGCACGCCCGAGCCGGCCAGCATGGCCAGCGTGCCGGCAAAGCGCGCGGCGTTGTAGCCCCGTGAGAGCCGTCCGATGACGGGCAGGCCCAGCCAGAAAGCATCGAACTTCTCGCGGAAGTCTTCGTTGCGGTTGGCCAGCATCAGGGTGCCGACGCCGCCGGCCAACACCAGGAAGAGCAACCAGCCCCAGTTGCGCATGAAGGCGCTCAGGCCCAGCATGAACTGCGTGAGCATCGGCAAGGCGCGCTTGCTGCTGGTGAAAACCTCGGCCACCTGCGGCACCACGAAGACCAGCAGCGCGATCACGATCACCACGGCGAACACCGAGACGATGGCCGGGTACAGCGTCGCGCCGATCAGCTTGGACTTGAGGGCCTGCTGCTCTTCCAGGTCGTTGGCGAGCTTTTCCAGCACATTGCCAAGCTGGCCGCTTTGTTCACCGGCGGCGACCACGCCGCGGTAGACCTCGTTGAATTCGCGCGGCGAACCGGACAGGGCCCGCGCGAAGGGTGAGCCCGCGTTGACTTCCGAGCGCAGGTGCGAGACCAGCTCTCGCTGCCTGGGATCCTCGGCCTCATCGGCGAGGGCCGTCAGCGCGCGCTCCAGCGGCAGGCCCGCAACGACCAGCCCCGAGAGCTGGCGCGTCCAGATGGCGAGCGCACTGGCGTTGAACACGCGGGTGGCGAAGATCTGCCGGTTGAGCCCCTCGCCTTGCGCGGCAGCCCCCACGGCCACGGCCTCCACCTTGAGCGGCACGAAGTTCTGCTGCCGCAGCTGCTGGCGGGCCCCCTTGGGGTTGTCGGCCTCGACCAGACCATTGATGGTCTTGCCAGTGGCATCCAGGGCTTCGAAGCGAAAGGCGGGCATGGGGTGGCGCTCTCGTTATTCGCGGGTGACCCGCAGCACTTCTTCGAGGGACGTGATGCCCTCGGCCACCAGGCGGTCGCCATCGTCGCGCATGGTCTTCATGCCGGCCAGCGCGGCCACTTCGAACAGGCGCGACTCAGGCGCCTGGTTGTGGATCAGCTCGCGGATCTCGTCGTCGGCCACCATCAGCTCGTACACGCCGGTACGGCCCTTGTAGCCGCTCATGCCGCATTCGGTGCAGCCCACGGGATGCCACTTGCCCTGGCCATCCTGGCGCTTGCAGTGCGGGCAAAGCTTGCGCACCAGGCGCTGGGCCAGCACGCCCAGCAGCGAAGAAGACAGCAGGAAGGGCTCGATGCCCATGTCGGTCAGGCGCGTGACGGCGCTGGGGGCGTCGTTGGTGTGCAGCGTGGCCAGCACCAAGTGACCCGTCAGCGAAGCCTGCACGGCGATCTGCGCGGTTTCCAGGTCGCGGATTTCACCGATCATGATGACGTCCGGGTCCTGGCGCAGG
>CAYPUS010000406.1:0-3162 GCA_964413815.1 uncultured Aquabacterium sp.
CTTGGAGGCCTGCACCCAGCGGCACAGGAAGATCCCCGCGAAGAGCAGGCCCACGCAGACGAAGTAAAGGATGTAGCGGGCGCTGTCGGTGCGGATGTCCCAGCCCAGCAGGGTCTTGAGGTCGGTGATGCCGTTGACGCCGCCGGTGTAGCCCTGCTGGCCGATGATGAGCACCGTCAGGATCAGTGCGACGGCCTGCGTGATGATGGCGAAGTACACGCCCCCCACGCGCCGCTTGAACATGGCGTAGCCGATGATGAAGGCCAGCAAGGTGGGCACGACCAGCACCGCGATCAGCGCCAATGGCAGGCTCTTGAACGGGACCCACCAGCTGGGTAGCTCGGTCAGCTGGTTCCAGTCCATGAAGTCGGGGATGCCGGGGGTGGACTGGATCTTGGTGCGCTCGGGCGCGGAAGCCTCGAGCTTGAGGAACATGGCCATCATGTAGCCGCCCAGGCCGAAGAAGACGCCCTGGCCCAGGCTGAGCACGCCGGCATGGCCCCAGAGCATGACCAGGCCCAGGGCGACGAAGGCATAGGTCAGGTACTTGCCGACGAGGTTGAGGCGGAAGATGTCCAGCGTGAGGGGGAAGACCACCACCAGCAGCAAGGCCAGCAACAGCAGGCTGCCGTACTTGTTGGCGCGAAGGAAGGAAAACAACGAAGGCATCAGCATGCTCCAACTCGGGATTGCACTTGCATGCCTACAGGTTAGGGGGGGCAGGGGCCCCTCTCAATACGTTGAATGACGTAGCATCCGCTTGGCGTCGGGCACCCGGGTGTGATGCAGGGGGCGCGCGCCGACAAGCCCCATGGCGACAATGGCGCCATCAATCAAGGAGCGTCCCATGAAGAGATCGAGATGGTGGTCGATGGCTGTGGGCGGTGCGCTCAGCCTGGGTGCCATGGCGGCCCATGCCCTGGATCTGCGTTTTGGTGCGAACGACCCCGAAGGGCATGTCGTCGCCGCCGTGATCAATGTGCTGCCGCTGGACATCACCGCGAGCCAGCCGGTGGTGCTGTCGGACGGCCGAACCTGGCGCCGGTTCAGCGGCCAGGCAGAAGGCCCCCCCGGCTGGGTGGTGGACGTGTGGGATGTCGGCGCGCTGATATGGGGCACGCAAACGCCACAGGATCTGGTGGTCGACAACTACTTGTTTGCCGACGGCGGCAGCCACACCCGGCTGAACCTTGTCGGCGAGATCTGGTATGGCGAAACCGCCCGCGAGATCGGCACCGTGAACCTGAATTACCGCTGTGTGTGCGACGACCTGTTTCTGGCCGAAGGCAATGAGCTGACCGAGAAGGCCTTTGCGCGCTTCGATGGCGTCTACGGCGATGCTTCCATCGAACGCCAGGAGCTGGTCTGGGTGGAGGATCCAGGTGGAGAGGTGCATTCGGAATGGCGCGTCACCAACCGCCAGGCCGTCACCTTCGGTACGCCGCCGGTGCCGGTGCCGGAGCCCGAGACCTGGGCGATGGTCGTGGCGGGGCTGGGTCTGGCGGTTCTGGGCGTCAGGGGCCGCAGGCGCTTGCATGGGCAGAAGACCAGCTGATTTCGCCCGCCGGGCCCGCGGAGCCCGCTGAGCTGCTTCCCGCATGAAGCAGGGCCGCCGAGGAAACAACTTCCTCGGCGGCGCTGTTGTTGGTGAGGCGCTGTGGCCCAGTCAGGCCACATTGATCAGCGGCGCACCTTGGAGGGGAACAGCCCCTGCGGACGCAGCATCAGGATGATCACCACCGCCATCAACGTGAGCACCTTGGCGTTCGAGCCGCTCATGAAGAACTCGCTGATCGATTGCGTCTGGGCGATGCCGAAGGCAGAAGCCACCGTGCCCAGCAGGCTGCCCGCGCCACCGAAGGTGACCACCAGGAACGAGTCGACGATGTAGAGCGAGCCACTGGTCGGCCCCGTCGAGCCGATGGTGGTGAAGGCCGCGCCCGCCACACCCGCAATGCCACAGCCGATGGCGAAGGTCAGCCGGTCGGTCTGCTTGGTGTTGATGCCGATGGCATTGGCCATCACGCGGTTGCTGACCGTGGCGCGCACTCGCAGACCCCAGCGGGCCTTGTACAGCGCCAGCATCAGCAGCGCCGTCACCAGCGCGGTCAGGCCCATCACGAACATGCCGTTGATGGGGATGTCCAGACCTTCCTGCGGTGCCCACGAACCCATCAGCCAGTCCGGCAACGTGGGGCTGACCTCTTTGGGGCCGATCGCCGTGCGGAACACCTGCTGCAGCCCCAGGCTCAGGCCCCATGTGGCCAGCAGCGTGTCCAGCGGGCGCTTGTAGAGATGCCGGATCAAGGCCCACTCCGTGACCCATCCGACCAGGAAAGCCGTCACAAAGGCCACCAGGATCGCCACCGGAAAGTACATCTGAATCAGATCCGGCGCATAGCTTTCCGTCAGCACCGAGCCCATGTAGACCGTGTAGGCGCCGATGGTCATGAACTCCCCATGCGCCATGTTGATCACACCCATCTGGCCAAAGATCACCGCCAGCCCCAGGCCCATCAGCAACAGCACGGAAAACAGGCTCAAGCCTGCAAACCCCTGCATCACCCCGATGTTCCACATATCCGACAAAGTCATGTCCATACGTCCACCCTTCCTCGCACCACCGCGCGCAAAAGACCAAGCAAACACCACGACGGCCGTCAGGCCGTCGGGGGTGGTCTATTGATATCCTTTAGGGAAGGGATTCGGCTCGATCAGGTCAGACGACTCCGCCACCAGCTTGAACGTTCCATCCGGCTGCCCCTGCGCGATGCGCGCCTTGCTCCACAGGTGGTGGTTGTCGTGCAGCTTCACATAGCCTTCCGGCGCCGTCTTCAGCTCGATGCCGGGTGAGGCCGCGACGACCTTGTCCACATCGAAGCTGCCGGCCTTCTCCACCGCCGCCTTCCACAGCCACGGACCCAGGTAGCCCGCCTGCGTCACGTCGCCGATCACCGCCTTGGGCCCGTACGACTTCTTGAAGGCATCGACGAACTTCTTGTTGTTGTCGTTGTCCAGGGACTGGAAGTACTTCATCGACGAGTAGAAGCCGGCGAAGTTGTCGCCGCCCACGCCCAGCATTTCGTCTTCCGTCACCGACAGCGTCAGCAGGAACTGCTTGGCGCCCGTGATGCCGGCGGCCTTGAGCTGCTTGTAGAAGGC
>CAYPUS010000407.1:0-3145 GCA_964413815.1 uncultured Aquabacterium sp.
GGCGCGCGGCGGTGGTGATGAGCCTGGTGCAGTCGGCCAAGCTCAACGGGCTGGAGTCGTTCACGCTGTGTTTGCGAGACATCTTCTGCTGTGGACATTCACCAACCTTTTGAGGCTCAGACACCTTACCCATCCTGCTGGGGCAAGGATATCATCCTTATCAAAATGATTAGCAATGATTCACAAAATTAGATGTCAATCTCATCTGCTGCGGAGGCAAAGCGCCCCTTCAGAAGCGCCGCTGCCTCGGCTACTTGAGACACCAAACGAGCACCTTCAGTGGGGTGAAACCGCTTTACCTTGTAGGCTTGCCCACGTACGCGGGGTAGTAGTTGTTCGAGCTGCTCGCAGTCGTCACCTCGCACAACTCGTTGGCAGTAACCATGAACCATGGCCCGTACACGGGAGCGCTCCGTAGACAGCAAAGACGGCTTCGTATTGCCGAGTAGCTTCAGTATCTTGATTTGGCCGTTGGCTTGCATGACTTCATGTTTGCCAGGATGCACCAGCAGGCCCTTTGATGCCAAGGTGGTGGTCACGGTCCTCACTACCCAATCGACCTTAGAGGCGCTGAGCGCTTGCTGACTGGACATGGTGATGTCATCAACGTGCCTTGTGTAGCGCGAGATGCCGATCTCCGACAGCCTCTCGATGAGCTTCCACTCGACGTCCCACAAGGCCAGATTTGCCAGGTACCCGCTGGTTGGTGCACCTTGTTCAAGATGGCCGTTGCGGGTCGTCAACATCGCGAGTGCATCTGCTACGTCTTCTGCAAAGCCAAAGAAGTTGGCCCAGATGTCCTTCACTACTTCAAAGGTGACGCTCGGATAGAACTTCGAGATGTCCTCGGTGATGACCACATTCGCACCGGCGTGCATGCTGACGCTGTGCGTGTAGTCCTTCCCAGGAACACCACCAGTGAGGTAATCAGGGTATTGGACACGCCTCAGGAAGTGCTCGTTGATTCGCTGCAGGACTTCCTTGAGGGGCTCACGAGTGTCGTACAGGACTCGCTTTGTCCCGTCGGCCTTTTCAGCCGTGGTTGCAACGAAATAAAGATGCGAAGCACGCTTGGCCAAGCGCAACAAGGCTGCTGGTTCCATGCCCAGCGGGTGGCGTAATGACTCCAGTGACTGGATTCGAGCAAAGGGGTAGTGCGGCGCCTTCATTGCTGACGAATCAGGCCCAGTGCCAGATCTGCAAACCTCTGTTCGGTCTGCTTGTCCATCCCTTTGAGCTCCCCAGGTTCTGCGGCCAGAAAGACAACGACGGGAACGGGAATATTCAGAGCCTCTGCAACCTTGCCGATCAAGGCAAGCGAGGGTTCACGCTTGTCATTCTCCAAGCGCGACAGATAGGAGGTGGAAATGCCAGCGCGCTCCGCGACGACCTCTAGAGAGAGGTCCCTTGCAGAGCGACAGAGCTTGAGGGCTTTTCCAATTTTCATAACGACTTCAACAAAAGAGTGGGCCTTGTGTGCTTCGCATTCACTTACTCCAGGAGCGTCATCACGTTTGTGACGATGCTCAGCAAAGACGCCAGGAGCCTCACGGCTTCTGACGCGATACGCCCACGACTGGCGGCGTCTGCTCGATCAGCCTGCTCCTTGAGCAGGTCAATCTTCTGTTTCATGGCTGCTTGCACTTCGGTGTTGAGCTGACCGTGGTGCAGTTCCAAGAGCTCTTCGAGCTCTTGAAGCTGGTTCTTCAAGTTACGCATTAGCGTTCTCCATTTCAGGCACATGCCTGCCGCCCAAGAGCAATGACCGGAAAGGAGTCGCTCAACACCTCAAGACCCACCACCGACGAAGAAGCACTGCCGCCCATCCTTACTCGGTCAGGCTGGCGGTTGCGACCCAGTGCTCTGTTGAGCTGCTGGTAGCCACCTCCTGCCCGCGCCATGTACGGCCGGAACGATGCCTCGCTTCGTGACCACGGTCGCCCGCGCCCACGAGTTAGCCAGATGTTGGTCCATCTAGCGCCGGCTTGCGCCAGCGTGAAACGGTCCTATCTCAGACGATCTGGAGAAAATTTCTTAAAGAACACACGAGCGAAACGCTCGCCCTGAATGAATTGGAGCACAGGACAAGCCTTTTGTCAAATTTATTGCCTGCTAGGCAAAAATACACCCCAAGCAAAACGCCCAGCTTGGCTGGGCGTTCTGTGCGGCAAGTAGGCCATTCGCGTCGTCTGCGTCACTTTGTCGCGAGTTAGTGTCGCAATTCGCGCTTAATACGGCGCCCTACGGCACCGACAAAATCAAGCGTCAATATTCGTCGCCCGCAACGCATTCGTCTCAATAAAGTCCCGACGAGGCTCCACTTCATCCCCCATCAGCATCGTGAACACCCGATCCGCCTCGATCGCATCCTCGATCTGCACACGCAGCAAGCGGCGCACCTCAGGATCCATCGTCGTCTCCCAAAGCTGCTCGGGGTTCATCTCGCCCAGCCCCTTGTAGCGCTGGCGGCCCACGGCGTTCTCGGCCTGTTGCAGCAACCACGCCATCGCGGCGCGGAAGTCCGCCACCTTCTGGTCCTTGGCCTTCTCGCCTTCACCGCGGCGCACCACGGCTTCGTCGGTCAGCAGACCCTTGAAGGTCGTGCCGGCCTTGGCCAGGGCTTCGTAATCGGCGCCATGCACGAAGTCGGCATTGATCACGCTGGACTTGGTGTTGCCGTGGAAGATGCGGCTGATGCGCAGCACGTGCTTGTCGGTGCGCGGGTCCAGCTCGGCTGACACTTCGGCGTTGTGCAGCGCGCCCTTGAGCGCATCGGCACTGGCCTGTGCGTCCGCTTGCGAGTCCAGGTTCAGCGTCAGGCCGTTGGCGATGGCGCGCAGCGCCTCGATGTCCATCCAGTTGCCCAGGCGTTCGACCACGTTGTTGGCCGTCACGTAGGCGCGCGCCAGGCCTTGCAGCGCTTCGCCAGAGATGGCGGGCTTGCCCGCACCAGGCTCCACCACGGCGCCGTCCAGGGCCACGCGCATCAGGTATTCATCCAGCGCATGGGCGTCCTTCAGGTACTGCTCCTGCTTGCCGTGCTTGACCTTGTACAGCGGCGGCTGGGCGATGTAGATGTGGCCGCGCTCGACCAGTTCCGGCATCTGGCGGAAGAAGAAGGTCAGCAGCAGGGTGCGGATGTGGG
>CAYPUS010000408.1:0-3140 GCA_964413815.1 uncultured Aquabacterium sp.
GGTGACTTCGATGAACTTGCCGTTGTGGAAAGCTTGGGTCTTGAAGGGTTGGACTTGGGTGTTGATCAGGCTCATGGCTTGTTTCCTGGTTGGTTATGAAAGGGTTTTGCGGGAAAGCAGGATGAATCTTACGCCCGGGCAGTCCATATAGCGAATTGATTGATCAAATGTTGTTGATTGCCTATGCCTATTAGGCAAACGGTTGGCGCCCCAAAAGAAAAAACCGCCTGCGAAGGCAGGCGGTTTATAGACAGTAAGCAAGCACTTACTCTTTGAAAAACTTCTCGTCGATGAAATAGAACTTGGTGCCGGTCGTCGGCGCCGTGGCGCCGTGCGAGACGTTGAAAGTGCCCACCGGCGGCAGGGCGACCTTGCCCGCAGTCGCGGCACTGAGGTTCACCGTGGTGACGGCCGTGGGCACCTGACAGACGTACAGGCCCGTGATGCCGCTTTGACAAGTGACGCCAGATTCCTGCGCCTTGACGGTGGAGGCGGCGGTCAAGGGCTTGCCATTGAGGTGGACGAGCCAGCCGGTCACCTGGGTCTTGGCGGCCGCAGGCGTGCTGGGCGTGCCCGGCGCCGTGCCGCCCAGCGCCGCCATGGCGGACTTGGTCTGCAGCATCGTGGCCACTACGTTCTCTGTGCCGCTGCCGCAAGGCTGCTGGGCCGCGCCGCAACGCAGCTCGGGCGAGGAGAACAAGCCCACCCGGGGCGACACGTAGGACATGACCGTGCCGAAGGAGCCCGGTACGCCCTTGCCATAGCTGTAGCTGAAGACGCCGGGGAAACTCGAGTTGGCCTCGTCATGCACATTGCCCAGGGTGTGGCCCAACTCGTGGGCCAGCGTCAGGGTCTCGCAATAGGACTGGCCGTACTGGCCATCGTTGATGGCCGCATACGCGACACTCGCCACCTGCGACTTGAAGGCCGCCAGGCCCGCCGCGTTCGAGCCCGGAATGTAGGCCACGCCACAGGTGCCCGTGGCGCTGGTCGTCGCGTTGAATGGCGCGACGAACACCGTGATCGCCGCGCCGGCGCTGCGCTTGAGGGCGGGCAGCCCCGAGAAAGCGCCCGTGCCGGCGCGCAAGGTGGGCAGCACCGTCTGCGGCGTGGCATCGGCCTGACTGACCAGCGACCAGCCGACGACGCGCAAAGCGATGCCCGTGCCGCTGTTGGCATAGGCCGCATTGGCCGTCTCCACCAGGCTGGACAGGCGCGTACGGGCCGCTGCCTCACCGCCCCACAGGCTCACGTAACTCTGGCTGTAGCTGATCAGGAGGTTGATCGTGGTGTCGACCTTGCCGGCCGCCAGCGGCAGGGGCAGCGCGGCGGCGGCACCGGTAGCGGTACCGGCCGCAGCCATGGGGGCAGCGTGCTCAGGGTCGCCGACGGGCGCACTGCCATGGGTCTCGCCATGTGCCTCGCCCTGCGCGCTGACCTGGTCAGGCCCACGCAGATGCGTCCAGCCCGCGCCGCGCGGGTCGATCAGCTGGACCTTGCCTTGCCGCGTGACGATCTGGTATTCGCTGCCCCGCGCCATGATCGTGCCGAAGACGCCATGCGTGCCGATGGTGAGCACCACCGGCGCGCCCACGCCTTCCATGCGGCTGACCCCTTGCACCTGCATGAAACCGTGCTCGTCCGGCGCCGCCCGTGTGAGCACCGCGACCTCGGCCTGCCCATCGGGCAGCGGCAGATGGATCTCGCTGCCCGCTTGCGCCTGCGTGAGTTCGGCGAAATGGCCCTCGAGCGCGTAGACGCCCGGTTCATGGGTGGCCGTCAGCGCATAGGCGTGACCGGACACGGGCGCGGGCTCCTCGGCCGCCGCGAGCAGGCGCTCGCCTTCGCCTTGCCGCAGAGGAATGTGGCGGGCGCCCAGACGCAAGGCCCCCACGACGCCCTTGCCCGCCTGCTTGAGGTAGACGCGGTCATTCGGATTGCCGTCCAGGCGGCCGTGCCAGTAACGCGTGCCGTCCAGGCCGGTTGTCAGCGCTTCGAAGATGACCGCCTTCTTGCCCACGGCGGGAAAGTCGATCACCACCTTCTGCCCGGCCCGCATGGCCGACAGCTGCTTGAAGTCCAGCCGCAATGACGTCAGGGGCGCCAGGGCGCCGGCAGCAGCTTGCGGCGAAGCCGGGTGGCCCCGCCCAGGCGCCGCGAATGCGGGCGACGCAGCCAGGGACAAGGCCAGGGAGGTGATGGCCGCGGCAGACGCTGCGGCAGACAGATGGGACAACGGGTCAGACATGGCGAAGCTCATGGAGTGGGCGCCGCAATACCCCCGGGCGCCGGCTGGGTCGGGGGCAGCTTAAGCGTGCGGGCCCCATCTGCACACGCCTGTATTCACCTTTCTTACATCCCTGACAAGTTCTTTCGTCAAGCGCCCGAATTGGCAGGACAAAGCCGGCCACTTCGGGCGTTCTGTCAGACAAATTCCTACAAAACGCCTAGCCGACGGCCGACGCTGCATACAGCCGCTTACCTATCAAGGAATTTGAGATCTCTTCGCACAATGAATCCATCGACAACGCAACGACACACGAGTTCAAAGGAGTCAGAGATGAACGCAGAACAGATCCTCGCCGAGATCCGCGAAACCAACCTGTCCTACCTGATGCTGGCTCAAACGCTGATCCGCAACGACCGCGAGCAGGCTCTGTTCCGCCTGGGCATCTCTGAAGCCACCGCCGACCGCCTGGCCTCCTTGAGCGCCGCCCAGCTGCTGAAGATCGCCTCGAGCAACACACTGGTGTGCCGCATGCGCGTCGACGACGACATGGTCTGGACCCTGCTGACCAACCACGGCAAGGGTGCCGGCAGCGATGGCGCCTCCCGCCTGCACGCCTCGATCCTGCTGGCCGGCAAGCACCAAGAAGCCGTCTGAGCGCCGACCGCCGTCCCTTCAGCCCCACATCCTCTACCCAAATCCACCGGAGTCCACCATGCGTAGCAAGAGCCTGTTGACCGAAGCCAAGCAAATCGACCGCGCCGTCACCCTGATCAACCTGGGTGCCCGCCTGCAGGTGCTGGAATCGGAAACCGACATGTCCTACGAGCGACTGCTGCGCCTGTACAAGGAAGTCTCCGGCAAGTCCCCCTCCAAGGGTCAGCTGCCCTTCTCGACCGACTGGTTCATGACC
>CAYPUS010000409.1:0-3139 GCA_964413815.1 uncultured Aquabacterium sp.
TGTTGTGCTCGGTCATGGGCAGGGCGTCGATGTCGGCGCGCAGGCCCACGGCACGCTTGCCCGGCCGTCCCTGGATGATGCCGACCACGCCCGTCTTGCCCAGGCCGCGGTGCACCGGGATGCCCCAGCTTTCGAGTGTGCGGGCGATCAGATCGGCGGTGCGGACTTCCTCGAAGCACAGTTCGGGGTGTGCATGGATGTCGCGGCGCAGGCTCCGGATGGCATCGGCCTGCTCCTGCAAGGCCGGCAAGACGGCAGAGGGCGATTCGGTGGCGATGGTCATGCGGTCGATCTTACCCGGCAGGCGCCTGATCGTGCCAGGGCAGGGCCTCTTGCCCGCCGGATCGCGTGACGGCGGCGGGCCAAGGTGCGGGAACCGGGGGAAGGTCAGGGCGCAGCGCCAGGAAAGAGCCCGATATAGTGCGGGTTTCGTCAGAACGAGCGCAAGGAGCCGCCCATGAGCGATGTCAAAGTCCACCATGCCCATGACCTGGGGCTGGAGAAAGCGCGCGCGCTCGCCAAGGATTGGGCGGCAGACGGCGCCCGCAAACTGGGGCTGAATTGTCAGCACGAGGAAGGGGCCGAGCAGGACACCATCCGCTTTGAGCGCATGGGGGTCAAGGGCACGATGACCGTCACGGCCACCGAATTCGATCTGGAGATCCAGCTCGGGATGATGATGGCCGCCTTCAAGCCCTTCATCGAGGCGGAAATCACGCGCAACCTCGAGCGCATCGTCGCCCAGGCCTCAGGCGGCAGGGCCTGAGGCGTGGCAGAACAGAAGGTTTACTTGGCCTTCAGGGATTCGATCAGGTCGATGTAGCTTTGCTGTGCGGCATCCTTGGTCTTGCCCTTGAGGGCGGCCCAGGCGTCGTACTTGGCGCGGCCGACGAAGTCGGTGAAACCGGGGCGCTCGCCCTGCACATCGCCCACGCTGCCTTGCTTGAACAGGGCATAGATCTGCAGCAGGGTGTTGTTGTCGGGTTTGGCCGGCAGCAGCTTGGAGTCGGCCACGGCTTGCTCAAAGCGGGCTTGTAGATCGGACATGCGTGTCTCCTGAAATGGTCCGCCGCGCTTGAATGGAACAACGAAGGGCGCGCGGCGCGGGCGAGATGGTACAGCGCCTCACGCGGCTGTCATGACCCCGAACGCGGGGTATGTCGAGGCGCGCCTGCAAGCCGGGCGCCGCCTCTTTAGAATGTGGCCCCTCATGAGCGCAGTTACCTTCCAGAACGTCACCAAGAGCTACGCCTCGGGCGGTCGCACAGTGCAGGCCCTCAAGGGCGTGAGCTTCGACATCGAGGAGGGCGAGTTTTTCGGTCTGCTCGGCCCCAATGGCGCGGGCAAGACCACGCTCATCAGCATCCTGGCGGGCCTCGCCCACGCCACCTCGGGCCGGGTCACCGTGCGCGGCCATGACGTGGTGGGCGACTATGCCCAGGCCCGCCGCGCCCTGGGCGTCGTCCCTCAGGAACTCGTCTTCGATCCCTTCTTCTCGGTGCGCGAGATGCTGCGCATCCAGAGCGCCTACTTCGGCCTGCGCCGCAACGATGCCTGGATCGACGAGCTGCTCGCCTGCCTCGGTTTGGCGGACAAGGCCGACGCCAACATGCGCCAACTCTCAGGGGGCATGAAGCGACGCGTGCTGGTGGCACAGGCCCTCGTGCACAAGCCCCCGGTCATCGTGCTGGACGAGCCCACGGCCGGCGTCGACGTCGAGCTGCGCCAGACGCTGTGGCAGTTCGTGGCCCGCCTCAACAAGCAGGGCCACGCCGTGCTGCTCACCACCCACTATCTGGAAGAGGCCGAGGCGCTGTGCCACCGCATCGGCATGCTCAAACAGGGCGAACTGGTGGCGCTGGACCGCACCTCGGCCTTGCTGGCCGGCACCGCCTCGACCATGCTGCGCTTCAAGACCGACATGCCCCTGCCGCCTGAGCTGGTGGTGCACGCCCGCGTCACCGGCCGCGTGGTGCAACTGCCCGCGCACGATGCCGCCGACGTGGAGCGCATCCTGGCCGCGCTGCGCGCCGCCCATTGTCACGTCGAGGATCTGGAGATGGGCCGCGCCGACCTGGAGGACGTCTTCCTGGCCATCATGCAGTCGCATGCCGCGCATGCCGCGCATCCCGCCGCGACGCCCCCCACCGTGCCGCCTGCATCGTCCGCACACCCCTCATCCCGGCCGGCCGGCGGTTCTTCCCGCCAGGAGGTGGGCGCATGAGCTGGGTGGCTTCCGTGCAGGGCGCCCGCCCGCTCTTCGTCAAAGAGGTCCTGCGCTTTTGGAAGGTGAGCTTCCAGACCATCGGCGCGCCGGTGCTGACCTCGGTGCTCTACCTGCTGATCTTCGGCCATGTGCTGCAAGACCACGTCGAGGTCTTCGAGGGCGTGGGCTACACGCGCTTTCTGATTCCCGGCCTGGTGATGATGAGCCTGCTGCAGAACGCCTTTGCCAACAGCTCGTCCTCGCTGATTCAAAGCAAGATCACCGGCAACCTCGTCTTCGTGCTGCTGACGCCGCTGTCGCACCGCGCCTGGTTCCTCGCCTACGTGGGTGCCTCGCTGGTGCGGGGCCTGGCTGTGGGCCTGGGCGTGTTCCTGATCACCGCCTGGTTCGCGCCGCCAGGCCTGGCCGAGCCCTGGTGGGCCCTGGTCTTTGCCTGCCTGGGCGGCTGCCTGCTGGGCGCGCTGGGCCTGGTGGCGGGCCTGTGGGCCGACAAGTTCGACCAGATGGCCCCTTCCAGAACTTCATCATCGTGCCCATGACCTTCCTGTCGGGCGTGTTCTATTCGGTGCATTCCCTGCCGCCGTTCTGGCAGGGACTCTCGCACCTGAACCCCTTCTTCTACCTGATCGACGGTTTCCGGCGCGGTTTCTTCGGCGCCAGCGACGTCAGCCCCTGGCTCAGCCTGGCCGTGGTGGCCAGCGCCACGCTGGGTGTTTCCTTGCTGGCGCTGCATCTGCTGAAGATCGGATACAAAATCCGGCACTGAATCCGCCGCCGAGCCCGCCCCGGCGCCTGGCGCCGCCGCCCACGTTCCCCGAACACCATCATGGCCAATCCCACCCCCGCAGAAGTCCAGCAATACATCGCCGCCGGTCTGCCGTGCTCCCACCTGGCGGTCGAGGGCGACGGGCT
>CAYPUS010000410.1:0-3133 GCA_964413815.1 uncultured Aquabacterium sp.
CGGCAAGACCTACGAGTGGGACATCGTCGGCACCAGCGACAACTGGCGCAAGACCCACAACTTCCGCCACCACACCTACACCAACGTGCATGGCATGGACGACGACGTCGGCTATGGCGTGCTGCGCCTGTTCCCCGAGCAATCCTGGTCGCCGGCTCGCCTGTTCCAGCCCCTGTACGCCATCATCTTCGCGCTGCTGTTCCAGTGGGGCGTGGCCGTGCAGGACCTGCGCATCGGCCGCTACTTCCTGGGCCGCATCTCCGCCAAGGACCTGGCCAAACAGGCCGCCCCCACGGGCCGCAAGATCCGCCGCCAACTGATCAAGGATTACCTGATCTTTCCGCTGTTGGCCGGCCCCGGCTTCTGGACGGTGTTCGCGGGCAACTTCGTGGCCAACGGCATCCGCAACATCTGGACTTACACCGTGATCTTCTGCGGCCACTTCACGGCCGACGTCGAGACCTTCCCCAAGAGCATCGTCAAGAACGAGACGCGCGCCCACTGGTACCTGCGTCAGATCCGCGGCTCGTCCAACCTGTCCGGCGGCTTCCTGCTCAATGTGATGACGGGCAACCTCAGCCACCAGATCGAGCACCACCTCTTCCCCGATGTGCCGGCCAACCGCTATGCGGAGATGGCCCCGCATGTGCGCGACATCTGCGCGCGCTATGGCATCCACTACAACACGGGCTCGATGACCCGACAGTTCAGCCAGGTGATCTGGCGCATCCTGCGCCATTCGCTGCCCAGCCGGCCGGCCCAGCTGGAACCCAGCCTGGCCAAGCAATAAAACCAGCGCAAACCGATCCGACACAACCCCGCCCACCGAGGCGGGGTTTGTTTTTGGCGGGGCCGGTGCGGGTCAGGACGCCAGGACGCGTCAGGCGCGGCTGGCGCCGATGAGCGCCGGGTAGTCGGCGTGGATCACGTAGACCGGGATGCGCTGCATGTACCCGCCGTAGCGCCCCTTGGCATCGAAGCGCTCACGGAACCCCGAGCGCAGGAAGAAGTCCCCCAGCTTGGGCACGATGCCGCCGCCGATGTAGAGCCCCCCTTGCGCCCCCACCGTCACCGCCAGATTGGCGGAGATGGTGCCCATGAAAAGACAGAAGCTGCGCAGGGCCGCCTCGCACAAGGGGCAATCACCCGACTGCCCCCGCCTGGCGACCTCCGCCGGTGTCAGCGGCTGCACGGCTTCGCGCGCCAGCTCCGCATGGGCCTCGTACAGCAGGACCAGCCCCGAACCCGAGAGCACCCTTTCGGCTGAGACATGCGCATGACGCTGCCACAGCACCGCCAACAGCCGCACCTCGTCTTCGTTCGTAGGCGGCAGGCTCACATGACCGCCCTCGCCTGCCATCGGCACCCAGATGCGCTGGCCGCTGGCATCCGTGCCGGGCAGCAGCGCCGAGACACCCAGCCCGGTGCCTGCACCGATCAGGCCCTTGGCCCGGTCGGGATCAGGTGGCTCGCCACCAATCTGCACCAGCTCATCGGCACGCAGTGCCGGCAGCGACATGGCCAGCGCCGTGAAGTCATTGAGGATGCGCAGGCTCTCCAGGCCCAAGGCCTGACGCAACGCCTCGGTCGAGAAAGCCCATGGCGCATTCACCATCTGGATCTGGTCCCCCAGCACAGGGCAGGCCATGCCCAGGCTGGCCGAGCGGGGTTGCAAAGGAGGCTCACCCAGACCGACATCCCGCAGGTAGTAGCGGATCGCCTCCGCCGGCCCCTCGAAATCGGCCAGGGGGTAGTTGCGGATGTCCGCCACCTCCCCATCTGGCGCGTGCTGCATGGCCAGCCGCACATTGGTGCCGCCAATGTCGCCCAGCAGCTTCGGAAAGGGTGCGTGTGAGGCAGAGGTGTTCATGCGGCAGTGGGGCTGGGGGTTTGGAACACATGGCAAGGCACCCGGTCCTGGTGCAAGGCCACACGCACGGGCAGCTCGGCAGCGGGCCCGGGCTGCAGGGCTTGCTCAAGCAAGGCCACCTTGCTGTCTCCGGTCACATGCAGCACCAGCACCCGGGCATCGAGCAAGGCCTGCGGCGTCAGGCTCACGCGAGGCCGGGGCACATTGGGCAAGCTGGGCGCGGCAACCGCCATGCAGCGGCCAGCACCTGATGTCTGCTGCCAGACAGCCGGGCCCTGTGCCGCCGGAAACAGCGAGGCCGTGTGACCATCGCCGCCCATGCCCAGCACCATGACGGCCGCCGGCCAGGGCAAGCTGGCCATCGTCTCATTCAGCCGGTCCAGCCCTTCTTGCGGTGTGGCCGCCCCGTTGTACATGGGCACGAAACGGGCCTGTGCCACCGGGCCTTGCAGCAGGCGCGCGCGCACCAGGGCTTCGTTGCTGTCCGGGTGCGTGGGGTCGACCCAACGCTCATCGGCCAGGGTGATGGTCACGCGCGCCCAATTCAGCGGCTGTCGCGCCATCGCTTCAAAAAATGGCACCGGCGTGCTGCCCCCCGACACCACCAGCAAGGCTTGCTCGTGTTCATGCAGGGCAGCTTGCAGCCACCCGACCACATGGCGGGCGAGGTCCTGGGCCAGCGCCCCCGGGTTGTCTGCGACATGGCAATGCGGCTTATCGTTCACGGCGTTCACCCCTTTGGCCCAGAGGCCGGACAAGCGCATGATAATGAAGCGGACCATCTCATGACCCCCGACCCGGAATTGACATCCGGATCGGCGCCGGATGCGACCCTGCCATGAACCGGACATGACCCCGCCATGACCTCCAGCGCCCTGCACCCCCAACTGCAAGCGGTCACCGATGCGATCCGCGCGCGCAGCCAGGCCACGCGCCGCGCCTACCTCGATCGCATCGAAGCCGCCGCCAAGACCGGCCCCGTCGAGCGTTCCCAGCTGGGCTGTACCAACCTGGCCCACGCCTATGCGGCGGCGCCCGCCCACGACAAGCTGTGGCTGCGCGCCGAGCGCGCGCCCAACATCGCCATCGTTTCCGCCTACAACGACATGCTGTCGGCGCACCAGCCCCTGCAGGCCTTCCCGGCATGGATCAAGGAGGCCGCCCGCGAAGTGGGCGCCACCGCCCAGTACGCCGGCGGCGTGCCCGCCATGTGCGATGGCGTGACCCAGGGCCAGCCGGGCATGGAGCTGTCGCTGTTCTCGC
>CAYPUS010000411.1:0-3121 GCA_964413815.1 uncultured Aquabacterium sp.
CAGCCTGTCGCGCAGCAAGGCGGCATTGGCTGCCGAAGGCATCACCGCAAAGCGGGGGCGCCACTGCGCGCACTGCGCCAGCAAGGCATCCACACGCGAGGCGCCACTGATGGCCCAGACCTCGAAGCGATCCGGATGGCGGCCGATCACATCCAGCGTGTTCTGGCCGATGGAGCCCGTGGACCCGAGGATGCAGATGCGCTGGCGGCGCGGGGATGGGGAATCAGCCATGGCAGAAGCTCATCAGGGCGAGGGACAAGGGCAGCACCGGCAACAGTGCATCGATGCGGTCGAGCACCCCGCCATGACCGGGCAAGAGCTGGCTGCTGTCCTTGGCACCAGCCTGGCGCTTGATCAGCGACTCGAACAGGTCGCCCACCACGCTCATGCCGGCCAGGAAGGCCAGCGCCAGCAGCATGCCCACCGGGCCCAGGCCCAGCAGCAGGCGGCTGTAAAAACTCGGGGAATCGACCGTCACCTGCCGGTCGACCCAGATCCAGATACCGGCCAGCAGCATCACCGCCAGCATGCCGGCCACCACACCTTCCCAGCTCTTGCCGGGACTGATGCTGGGCGCCAGCTTGCGCTTGCCGAACGCACGCCCGCCGAAATAAGCGCCGATGTCGGCCGCCCAGACCAGACAGAACACCGACAGAAGGTAGTTCAGGCCCTGCGCCTTGCCTTCGACCAGCGCGACCCAGGCCAGCACCAGCACGATCAGGCCCAGCAGGCGGCGCCAGATCTGCGGCAGCGCCTTCCAGTGCGCCGTGCCATGGCGCAAGGCCAGCGCCCCGCCCAGCACCCACAGAACCAGGGCCCCCAGCCAGATGCCGGCGGGTGTCAGGAAGCCGACCAGGGGCTCGCCCCAATCGTGCACATGTGGCACGGTTGCACTGCCCGCCTGGGCGGCCTCGCCCGACCAGACCGGCAGACCCAGATAGTGTGCGGCGGCCAGGCAGCCGCCGGCCACGGCAACGCCCATGACCACCGCGCGGGCTCCCGGGGCTTCGTTCAGCCTCGACCACTCCCAGCCCGCGGCCGAGATGAACACCAGGGTCAGCAGGGAAAAAGGCCACAGGGCCTGGGCCGCCAGCGTGGGCAGCAGGATGGCCACGAGGATGAGGGCCGTGATGACACGTTGCTTGAGCATCTGGGTTCAGGCCTTCTTTTGCTTGTCTCGCGCCGACTGGGCGCCCGGCTCGTCCCCGGGCCAGGCATCGTCGTCATCGCCGAAGCCGAGGGCGCCCTCACCTTCGCCCGAATCACCGACATCGCCAAAGCGGCGCTCGCGCGCGGCATAGCTGGCGATCGCCTTGTCCAGCTCGCGGCCATCGAAGTCGGGCCAGAGGCAATCGGTGAAGAACAGCTCCGCGTAGGCGCTCTGCCACAGCAGGAAGTTCGACAGACGCACCTCGCCGCCCGTGCGGATGAACAGGTCCGGGTCGGGCGCATAGCTCATGGCCATGAAGCGCGAGAGCGTGGCCTCGTCCATCTGGTCGGCGGCCACGCCCGCCTGCATCGCAGCGCGGCAGGCCTGCAGGATGTCCCAGCGGCCGCCATAGTTGAAGGCCACGGTGAGGATCAGGCGCGAATTGTTCTGGGTGTTGGCCTGCGCATCCAGCAAGGCATGACGCACCTTGTCCGAGACATTCTCAAGGTCACCAACGATGCGGATGCGAACGCCGTCCGACTTCAGCTTGGCCAGGTGTTTGGACAAGGCCACCAACAGCAGGCTCATGAGGCCCGAGACCTCTTCTTCAGGCCGCTTCCAGTTCTCGGACGAGAAGGCAAAAACGGTGAGATAGCCGATGCCGCGGTCAACGGCAGCCTGAACCACCTTGACCAGCGCGTCGACCCCGGCCTTGTGGCCGACGCCGCGGGGCATGAAACGCTTGCGTGCCCAGCGCCCATTGCCATCCATCACGATGGCCACGTGGCGAGGAACCGGATCTGCTTGCTTGGACTTGGCCATCACATGTCGCCGAGCACTTCGGCAGGTTCAATCGGTGCGACACCGGGGTGGGCATGCCACCGCAGTGCACTGCAGAAACACAGCGAGGCGGACTAACCGCCTCGGACTGCATCGGGATTATGACAAAGCGCCAGGGGAAAAGCCCCCCGGACTCACACTGCCATGATCTCGGCTTCCTTGCCCGACACGAGCTTGTCGATCTCGGCGATCGTCTTGTCGGTCAGCTTCTGGACATCGTCCTGCGAACGACGGTCGTCGTCTTCGGTGATGGCCTTGTCCTTGAGCAGCTTCTTGGCCTGCTCATTGGCGTCGCGGCGCAGATTGCGCACCGCCACCTTGGCATCCTCGCCAGCGCTCTTGACCACCTTGGTCAGCTCCTTGCGGCGCTCTTCGGTCAGCGGGGGCATCGGCACGCGGATCAGGTCGCCTTGCGTGGCCGGGTTCAGGCCCAGGTCGGATTCGCGGATGGCCTTTTCGATCTTCGCGCCCATGCCCTTTTCCCAGGGCTGGACACTGATCGTGCGGGCGTCGAGCAAGGCCACGTTGGCAACCTGGCTGATGGGCACCATCGAGCCGTAGTAGTCGATCTGGACCTGATCGAGGATACCGGGGTGGGCACGGCCGGTGCGGATCTTGGCCAGCTCACCCTTGAAGGATTCGACGGACTTGAGCATTTTCTGCTCTGCGTTCTTCTTGATGTCTGCGATGCTCATGTGAAGCTCCTGCGTGTGCTTGACTGCCTGACAAACGCTTGAGATGGGGAAACGGAGGACAAGGACAAGCCGCCCCGCCGATCAGACGTGGACCAGGGTACCCTCGTCCTCGCCCAGCACGACGCGCTTGAGCGCGCCAGGCTTGAAAATGGAAAACACCTTCAAGGGCAGGTTCTGATCGCGGCACAGGGCAAATGCCGTGGCGTCCAGCACCTGCAGGTTCTTGATCAGCGCCTCGTCGAAGGTGATGTTGGTGTAACGGGTGGCGGAGGCGTCCTTCTTCGGGTCGGCCGAATAAACGCCATCGACCTTGGTGGCCTTGAGCATCACTTCGGCACCGATCTCGGCGCCGCGCAGCGCGGCGGCGGTGTCGGTGGTGAAGAACGGGTTGCCCGTGCCGGCGGCGAAGACGACCACCTTGCCCTCTTCCAGGTAC
>CAYPUS010000412.1:0-3078 GCA_964413815.1 uncultured Aquabacterium sp.
AGTACGACGACGTCTCCAACGACCAGCGCAAGGTGATCTACCAGCAGCGCAACGAGATCCTTGAAAGCACCGACGTGGCCGAGGCCATCGCCAACCTGCGCAAGGGTGCGATGACCGATGTGGTGCGCACCTTCGTGCCCGCCGAGAGCCTCGAAGAGCAGTGGGACCTGCCCACGCTCGAGAAGGTGCTGCGCGAGGAATGGCAGCTCGAGACCGACCTGGTCAAGTGGGTGGCCGGCGCCACCTCGGCCGATGACGACGACGTGCTGCAACAGGTGCTCAAGCTGGCCGACGTGCACTACGACAAGAAGGTCGAGCAGGTGGGCAAGGAGCAGTTCGCGGCCTTCGAGCGCATGGTGCTGCTGCAGTCCATCGACTCGCACTGGCGCGAGCACCTGGCCGCGCTCGATTACCTGCGCCAGGGCATCCACCTGCGCGGCTATGCGCAGAAGAACCCCAAGCAGGAATACAAGCGCGAGGCCTTCGAGCTCTTCGGCCAGTTGCTGGATGTCGTCAAGATGGACGTCACCCGTACGCTGATGACGGTGCACATCCGCACCCAGGAAGAAGCGCTGCAGGCCGCCCAGGCCCTCGAAAGCCAGGGCGAGAGCTTCTCCAACGTCACGTACACCCATCCCAACGACGATGGCAGCGTGGCGACGGAAGCCGAGGGCGCTGCCGCCGCCGGTCAGCAGGTGCCCCGCGTGGGCCGCAACGACCCCTGCCCCTGCGGCAGCGGCCAGAAGTACAAGAACTGCCACGGCAAGCTGGCCTGAACAGGCCGCCCGCGGTCCGCTCCCCCAACAAAGCGCCCTTCGGGGCGCTTTTGTTTTGCGTGCCGTTCCCGACTTAACAAACTGTTGCGCGGCTTTGCCGTTCATCCTCTCAGAACGGCGGTTGGCGACACAAAGCGGGCCATCCATCTTCTCCCAATACAGGTGGCGCCGTCTTGTGCATAGAGTCGCGTCCCGAATCCCGCCGGCTGTCATCGCCGGCCCATAACGAAGATTCGGAGACCCCACATGTCCGTGCACACCTCTGCAGAAGAAGCCGATCTGCCCCATGCCTCGTCCGGGCCTTTCACCATCCTCGGGCGCCGCATCGGCGAATGGTGTGTCGGCCTGCCCACCATCACCTTGCTCTTGCTGGTGCTGGTCATCGGCACCGGCGAGATGCTGCACGGCCAGTTGCTGCGCGTGGGCGAAACCCTGTTCGGCGACAGCCAGCAGGGGGTGCAGTACTTCATGCTGCGTGCCGACCCGCAAAGGCCGAGCTGCAATGCCCACCTCAACATCGACGCCGAGGTGGCCCGCCAGGTGAACGAAGGCAAGACCAAGGGGGGCGACGACCTCGACGACCTGTTCGGCGACAGCGGCACCGACCCGGTGGCCCTGCGCGAGGCCCTGACCGTCAACCAGGCCCTGTGCCGCGACAAGCACGCGCTCTACGACAAGATCGTCACCCACCTCAGCCCAGCCGTGGTGGCCTACCGCTCGGTGGAGACCAGCTTCTTCAGCCTGTTCCGCTTCGGCACCGAGAACCGCCCGCTGATCCTGCTGATGCTCCTGGGCGTGACCATCGTGGCCACCACCTTCGGCTATCACCACATCAGCCTGGTCGCGCCGCGCTACCCGCGCGACTACAAGGTGCAAGCCTGGACCATGCTGGGCGCCTCGTCGGTGTCGCTGTGGTCGGCCATCAAGTACTACCAGATCTCGGTGGACTCAGGCGTGGCGGTCGAGAACCCGCACATCCACTACGGATGGATGGTGATGTTCGCCGCGCTGACGCTGCTGAGCGCATGGCAGACCGTGCGCCCTCACCGCCCCGATGACGCCCACCACACGGGCGAAGGCAGTTGGCTGCATGCGCTGCAGACCATCCCCCTGGCCGGGCTCATGACGCTGACCTCGGCGCACTACTTCTTCGGCGTGGACCACCCGTCCGGCCTGGCCATCTACACCAACGCCTTGATGGAGTTCCCCGCGCTGCCGCTGCAGCTGGCGCTGTTCATCTGGTGCGGCATGCTGTTCAAGCAAAGCCGCATGGTCGATGTCTTCATGAACCTGCTGCGCCCGTGGAAGCTCTCGCCCGAGGCGCTGACCTACTTCGTGCTGCTGGCCGCGGCCGTCCCCACCGCCTACACCGGCGGCTCGGGCGCCTTCGTGATGGCAGCGGGCGCCATCATCTACCACGAGATCCGCGCGGTCGGCGGCAGCAGCCAGTTCGCCCTGGCCTCCACGGCCATGTCGGGCTCGCTGGGCGTGGTGCTCAGCCCCAGCCTGCTGGTGGTGGCCATCGTGGCGGTCAACAAGGAGGTCACCAGTGACGAGCTCTTCCACTGGGGCCTGTACATCTTCGTGCTGACCTCCTCGCTGTTCTTCATCGCCTCGCAGATGCGCCGCGAGCGTCACACCATCGACGTGGCCCCCGTCAAGGTCGCGCTGCCCGCCACGCTGCGCCAGATTCCGGCCCTGCTGCCTTACGTCGCCGTGGTGGCGGTGGTGTGCACCTTCTACGCCACCGTGCTGGATTCGCCGCTCGATGAACTGACAGCGCCGATCATCATGCCGGTCATGATGCTCTTCATCGTCATCCTGGACAAACTGCTGGCGGCACGCCAGGTCGGGCCGCAATCGACCCAGCTGCGCTTTGCCATGCACCGAGAGGACAAGATCGAATCCTCGATCCGCGTGGCCACGATGGAGACGGTCGACCACCTGGGCGGCTACCTCTTCCTGATCCTGCTGTCGCAGGCCGCGGGCGGCGTGATCGAGCGCTCGGGCATCATCCATTACGCGCCCGAGGTGTTCGCCAGCGCCTGGACGGCCATGGCCTTCATGGCCACCGCACTGGTGCTGCTGGGCATGTTCATGGAGCCGCTGGGCGCCATCTTCCTGGTCTCGGGCACGCTGGCCCCGCTGGCCTACAAGAGCGGCATCGACCCGGTTCACTTCTGGGTGATGGTGCTGGTGGCTTTCGAGCTGGGTTACCTGATGCCGCCGGTGGCGCTCAACCAGCTGCTGGCCCGGCAGGTGGTGGGCGATGCGCTCATCGAGGCCGCGGACGAAGAGGTGG
>CAYPUS010000413.1:0-298 GCA_964413815.1 uncultured Aquabacterium sp.
CAGGTGGCGCAGCCGCTCACGCCGCGGCCCATGAAGGCTTCTTCAGAAGGCAGGCCCAGGTACTTGGCCGAGGCGCCGGTGGCGATGATCAGCGCGTCGGTGGTGTAGGTGCCGGCGTCGCCCTTGAGCGTGAACGGGCGCTTGCTCAAGTCCACCTCATTGATGTGGTCGTACACCATGTTGGTGTTGAAGCGCTCGGCGTGCTGCTGGAAGCGCTGCATCAGCTCGGGACCCTGCACGCCATGCACGTCGGCGGGCCAGTTGTCCACTTCCGTCGTGGTCATCAGCTGGCCGCCTT
>CAYPUS010000413.1:308-3056 GCA_964413815.1 uncultured Aquabacterium sp.
AGCCAGCGGGGCCGGAACCCAGGATCAGGACGTTGCTGTGTGCTGCGGCGGAACTCATGAATTGGACTTTCGGAAAGGGCTGAAACAGGCTCAAGCGTACCTAAGGTTGAAAACTGTGCGGTTTTGGCGGGGCTTCTTCGCGCATGTCACATCGCGCAAGCTGCATAAAGTGCTAAGTATTTCCGCACCACTGCCGAAAATTGTAGAGACAGGTTGTTTGTCACATTCTGCACAGGTGATAAGTCTCGCCTGAGATCAAATTTTTTGTCACGACAGGCTTTTACCCCGCCTATTCTTCAAGAGGAACTGCCATGGCCATGCTGTCCAATCTCGATCTGATCCGGCGCGTACCGCTGTTCTCGATGCTGACCCAGGCGCAAGCCGAGTCCATCGCCGAGGGCGTCGTCAAGCGTCGTTATCGCCGAGGCGAACTGATCGTCGAGCGCGGTCGCAAGACCAACTCGCTGTTCATCCTTCTGACGGGGCGCGCCCGCGTGGTGGCCTCCGACGAGCGCGGCCGCGAAGTCATTCTGGCCGTCCTCGAGGCAGGTGATTACCTGGGCGAGATGAGCCTGATCGATAACGAGCCCCATTCCGCCACCGTCCGCGCCGAGGTGCAGACCGATGTGCTGGTGCTCGGCCGCGCCGAGTTCGCCCGCTGCCTGCCTGAGAACTCATCCCTGTCGTACGCCATTCTGCGCGGCCTGGTTCAGCGCCTGCGTAATGCCGACCGCCAGATCGAATCCCTGGCCTTGCTGGACGTCTACGGCCGTGTGGCCCGCGCCCTGCTGGACATGGCCGACGAGGATGCCGGCGAGAAGGTCATCCGTGGCAAGGTCTCGCGTCAGGATCTGGCCAAGCACGTGGGTGCGTCCCGCGAGATGGTCAGCCGCGTGATGAAGGACCTGGAAGAGCGTGGCCTGATCGAGACGCAGGACACCGGCAGCGTGGTGCTGAAAGACCGTCTGGCCGCCACGGCCTGATGCCTGCCTGGCGCCGGATCGCCAAGACCGGCGCCCGTTTGC
This sequence comes from uncultured Aquabacterium sp., assembly GCA_964413815.1. Taxonomy (GTDB): domain Bacteria; phylum Pseudomonadota; class Gammaproteobacteria; order Burkholderiales; family Burkholderiaceae_C; genus Aquabacterium. The sequence continues at coordinate 1,334 of CAYPUS010000413.1, forward strand.
GATGCCTTGTGATGAAGCCCCTTGACGGGGCTTTATCTATTTGTACCCTCCGGGCGACCGCCCAATCCGCGGCGTGATCTGCCGCACAATGTGCGCATGACATTTCCTCTGGGTTCTCTCCGTTCCGAGGGCGCCGCACCGGCCAAGTCCAGTGAGCGCCGTTCCGATGGGGCCACGGGCGCTGCACGCGTGGGCAGCCGCCTGCACCGGGTGCCGGTGACACCGGTCGCCGAGCCTGCCGTCCCTGTCGAAAACACCTTCCGTTTCCAGGCCGGCCTGCTGCTGGGCAGCGTGCTGTGGCTGCTGGCCCTGCTGGCCATGATCAGCCACAACCGGTTGGACCCTGCCTTCACGACCTCCGGGCAGCGCCTGGAGCCGGGCAACTGGGTCGGCCATCTCGGGGCCTATGGCTCTGATCTGGCGCAGTTCCTGTTCGGGCAGTCTTCCTGGTGGTTGCTGCTGGTGGGCCTGCGGGTGCTGCTGGGCGCCTTCGCGCGCTGGTTGCGGCGGGACGATCCCGTCCACCTGTCGATGGCCGGTGCGCCGACCGCGCTGGATGCGGGTCCGCGCTTCGGGCCCTGGCGCTTCTGGTGCGGACTGGTGCTGCTGATGGCGGCCAGTTGCTCGCTTGAGTGGACGCGCCTGTACAAGCACGAGTTCAGCCTGGCGGGCGAGCATGCCGGCGGCGTGGTGGGCCTGGTGCTCGGCTCGCTCAGCAGCAAATGGCTGGGCTTCAACGGCTCGGGTGTGTTCTGGATCGCCATGCTGGTGGCCGGCACCTCCATGTCGCTGCGTTTTTCCTGGCTGGACTGGGCCGAACGCATCGGCGCGCGCATCGAAGGCCTGCGCCGTGACCGCGAGGCCAAGCGCGAGGTGGCCCAGGACATCCGCATCGGCGAGAAGGCCGTCATCGAGCGTGAGCGCGAGGCCTCTGAAGTCCGGCATGAACTGCCGCCGGAGCCCATCCCGCTGATCATCGAGCAGCCCGTGGTCGAGGTGCCCAAGTCCGATCGCGCCGTCAAGGAAAAACAAAAGCCGCTGTTCGCCGAGATGGGCGACAACAAGCTGCCGCAGATCGACCTGCTCGACAGTGCCTCCGGCCGCATGGAGACGATCACGCCCGAGACGCTGGAGATGACGTCGCGCATGATCGAAAAGAAGCTCAAGGACTTCGGCGTGGAAGTGCGCGTCGTGGCCGCTTCGCCCGGGCCGGTGATCACGCGCTACGAGATCGAGCCGGCCACGGGCGTCAAGGGTTCGCAGATCGTCAACCTCGCCAAGGACCTGGCCCGATCGCTCTCGCTGGTGTCGATCCGCGTGGTCGAGACCATCCCCGGCAAGAACCTGATGGCGCTGGAGCTGCCCAATGCCAAGCGCCAGATGATCCGCCTGACGGAGATCCTGGGCTCGCAGGTCTACAACGATGCGCAGTCGATGCTGACCATCGGCCTGGGCAAGGACATCGTCGGCGCGCCGGTGGTGGCCGACCTGGCCAAGATGCCGCACTGTCTGGTGGCCGGCACGACCGGTTCGGGCAAATCGGTGGGCATCAACGCGACCATCCTGAGCCTGCTCTACAAGGCCGAGGCGCGCGATGTGCGCCTGATCCTGATCGACCCCAAGATGCTGGAAATGAGCGTCTACGAGGGCATCCCGCACCTGCTGTGCCCGGTCGTGACGGACATGAAGCTGGCCAGCAACGCGCTGAACTGGGCCGTGGGCG
>CAYPUS010000414.1:0-3054 GCA_964413815.1 uncultured Aquabacterium sp.
CCTGCAGCAGGGCGCGCACTTCGATGTTCTGGAAGTTCAGCGAAAGCTTCTCACCCGCGTAGCCAGGGCCTTGCGTCAGCTTGTTGGGATCGGCCTTGCGGGGGCGGACCTCCAGCACGAACTGGTTGTCGCTCTGATAGGCAGAGTGCTCCCAGTCGCCGCGCGGCTCGACGGTCAACTTGACGCGGTCGCCGGTTTGCGTGGCCGACACGTTCTGCACGGGCGTGCCGAAATCGGCCACATCGAAGCGGCGGCGCAGGCGCTCGGGCAAGGTCGCACGCATGAATTCGACGACCAGGTTCTTGCCTTGCTGCTTGATGTCCACGCCGACCTGGTTGTTGGGCAGCTCGACGATCACGCGGCCCGAACCATCCTGACCACGGCGGAAATCCAACTCCTTGAGGCCCAGGGGGTGGACGTTCTGGCTGTCGGCGAAATGCACCGTCTCGCCCGCGGCAGCGGTGCTGCGGGGCGAAGCCGTTGCGGCGGCAGCGGCCGCGGCGGCCGTCGGTGCCGTCGAAGCAGGGGCTGCGACGCCATCGGCGGCGGAGGGATCCAGCACCAGCAGCAGCGTCTTGCCTTGCAGCTGGGCGCGGTAGGTCGTGGGTTGACGCAGGTTCAGCACCAGCCGCGTGCGCTCGCCGGCCTGGGCCACGTTGACCGATCGCACATTGCCCTGGTTGACTTCCACCACATTGCGCGCCAGCGCATTGGTGACGCCCGGCAGGTCGATGGCCACACGCGGCGGCGCCTGCACGACAAAGCCGGCCGGCAAGGAGCTCAAGGGCTCGGACAGCTCAATGCGCACGACATCGCTGCCCGACTGCTGCGAGCTGGTGATGGCCTGAATCGCCGCGGCGGCCCAGGTGAGGGGTGAGACCATGGCCAAAGCCAGTCCAGCCATTGCAAAGCGCCACGGTTTCATCGTCTTCATCTCCAACATCCTTCTCATAGCCCACCCTCTTGCAGTTGCAGGGTGGTTGGCCGCTCGATCCATTCGCCAGCGGCATCCTGCACAATTTCACGCAAAGTGATTTCCGTCTCGTTGATCTTCAGGATCTTTCCGTAGTTCTGCCCCAGGTACTCCCCTACCTTGACCTGGTAGAGAAGGTTGTCCACCCGGAGCAGCGCGTACTGCACGCCCTTGCGGTTGACGCTGCCAACCATGGTCATGCTGTCCAGCGGAAAGGCTTCCAGCGGTTCCTTGCGGCGATTCAACTCGGCAGACACTGCGGAATTCGGCTGTCTGGCCTCTTGCTTGAGGGCGCCGGTCAGTTTTTGCGAACTGAAAGGCTCCACACCGTCCAACCCTGCATAGGATTCGGGGTTGAATTTCTGCGGCGGCGACAGCGGCTGCACATTGGGCCGCACTTCCTGGCGCTGCTGGTCCATCCAGGCATGGAGTTCATCTTGCGGATCGGTGCAGCCGCTCAGCAGGACGGCGGCGGCCGACACGGCGGTGGCGAACCACCAGGTATGGGGATGACGCTTCACTTCTTGCTCCCCTTCTTCTGCTTGGCCTTCTCAGAACGGATGCTCTCGAGTTCGGCCTGGTCCAGATAGCGGTAGGTTCTGGCCGTGGCCTCCATGTAGAGCGCGCCGCTTTGCGGATCCTTGGTTCCGGGGGCAATGCTCAGGTTGTGCAGTGTCACGATGCGGGAAAGGTTGGCGATGTCACCCGTGAACGCGCCGATGTCGTGGTAGCGACCCGTCACGCGGATGGCGATCGGCAGCTCGGCGTAGTAGTCCTTGACCGCCACCTGGCCGGGGCGGAACAGCTCGAACTCCAGCCCACGGCCCAGACCGGCCTGGTTGATGTCCGAGAGCAAGGCATCCATGTCGGCCTTGCCGGGCAACTGCTTTTCAAGCTGCTTGACGTATTCCTCGACCTGCGCGAGCTGCTTGCGCAGCTCGTTGAGGTTGACGGCCTGGGCCACCTTCGAGCGATACTCCGACTTCAGCTGAGGCTCGCGGTCACGCTCGCCCTGCAGCTCTTCGGCCTGGCCGGACAGCAGCGCGACCCACGCCAGGCCGACGATCGCCGCCGCCGTGACGACGAAGGTGGTGAGTTTCGGAAGAATGGGCCACTGCCCAGGTTCGTTCGGGTTGAGCCCTCGGAACTGCGCTTGGGCATCTTCGAACCACGCGTTGAGGTCGATGTTCAAATTCGGTTTCGCCATGCCTTACAACCTCAGGACTTCGTGGCCGGGGACGCTGCCGGGGCGGCGGGAGCCGATGCCGCGCCAGCCGGTGCGGATGCCGCCGACGATGCGGCAGACACCTCGCCGGGACGCTTCAAGCCCAGACGCACAGAGAAATCGAACAGACGCCGTTGGTCGCGCGCCTCCTTGCCGCTCTGTGTCGAGGCCTTGATCTCGACCAGTTCGGGGTGCTCGAGCCATTCGGAGCGCGTGTTCGTGTTGCGCAGGAACTCCGAGACGCGCTCGTTGGTCTGCGCATAGCCCGTCACCAGGACCGATTTGTCGCTCTGCTTGATGGACGACAGATAGACCCCCTCCGGCGTCTGCGTGACCAGTTCATTGAGCAGGTAGACAGGCATGTTGCGGTCGGTCTGCAGGTCTTCCACAGCCCGCTGACGCGCCTTGAGCGAATCGATCTCGGCCTTCAAGGAGGACACGTCCTTGATTTCCTCGTCGAGCTTGGCGATGGCCGCGCGCAAGGTGTCATTGCGCTCTTGCTGGCTGGAAATCATCTGCATCTGCACGCCATACCAGAGCGCCGCGATGACGGCGCCGGCCACGACGGACAAACCAAGACCAGCGAAAAAGGCCTGCTTGCGCAGCCGCCGCTTTTCCTCGCGGTGAGGCAACAGGTTGATCAGGATCATGCGAGGAACCTCCGCATGGCCAGGCCACAGGCGGTCAGGTACGAGGGAGCCTCCCGGCGCAGCTTGCTTTCGCGCACTGCCGAGCCGAGCTTCATGCCCTCAAAGGGATTGACGACCATCGACGCGAAACCGGTCAGTTCGGTGACGCGGTCCTTGAGCCCGGGCAGGGTCGCGGTGCCGCCGGCCATCATCACGTAGTGCACCTT
>CAYPUS010000415.1:0-3029 GCA_964413815.1 uncultured Aquabacterium sp.
GACAGGCCCATCCGGTACGCGACCACGCCCCCATCAGCCGCCACATCACCCAACGAACGCATACCAGGCACACGGATATGAGCACCAAGACCATGACGATCGGCCCCCGCACCATGGAGGAGCTGAATGCGTTTCAGAAAGAGCTGGACACGATCCGCGACGAGGCCCGCGCCAAGGTGGGCGAGGAAGACGCTCGCTACATCCGCGGCATCTTGCGGCTGGTGCGCACCACCGAGGCCCTGGGCCGCGGCCTGCTGCTGATCGGTTGGTTCCTGCCGGCCGGCATCCTGGGCGCCATCCTTCTGGGCATCAGCAAGATCATCGACAACATGGAGCTGGGCCACAACGTGATGCACGGGCAGTTCAGCTGGATGAACGACCGGCGCTTCCATGGCGACACCTTCGAGTGGGACAACACCTGCCCGAAAGAAGAATGGCGCCACTCGCACAACTACGTGCACCACACCTACACCAATGTGATCGGCAAGGACCGCGACTTCGGCTATGGCCTGCTGCGCCTGTCCAAGGACCTGCGCTGGAGCCCGCAGCACCTGATCCAGGTGCCGCTGACCTTCCTGCTGGCCGCGCTCTTCGAATGGTTCGTGGCCATCCACGACCTGCAGATGGACAAGATCGTGATCGGCCGCAAGAAGTGGTCGTCGGTGCGCCCGCAGTGGCTGCTGGTACGCGCCAAGATCTGGCGTCAGGTCAAGAAGGACTACATCGCCTGGCCGCTGGTGGGCGCCGCGGTGGGCTTCCTGTTCGGCCATGCGATGGACGGCGCGCTGGCCGTGCTGGTGGGCAATGTCGTCGCCAACCTGATCCGCAATGTGTGGGCCTGGGCCATCATCTTCTGCGGCCATTTCACCGACGACATCTACACCTTCAGCCGCGATTCGATCGAAGGTGAGACCAAGGGCCAGTGGTACCTGCGCCAGATCCTGGGCTCGAGCAACATCCAGGGTGGCAGGCTGATGCACCTGATGAGCGGCAACCTCAGCCACCAGGTCGAGCACCATCTCTTTCCCGATCTGCCGGCCAATCGCTATGGCGAGATCGCGCCCAAGGTCAAGGCCGTGTGCGCCAAGTACGGCGTGCCCTACAACACCGGCGCTTTCATCCCTCAGTTGCTGACGGTGTTCAAGCGCATCGCCCGCTACAGCTTGCCGGGCGGCTCGCAGAGCGCGGTGCGCATCGAAGTCGACTCGATCCTGCCTGAGAAGGCCTGATCACTGCCGTTCCGAAGCGCGCAGCACCCTGCGAGCCTGGCCCACCTGGGTTCAGGCCGACATGGGCTGTCGCGCCAGGCCTTCGAACTGGCCGTGCAGCGCGCGATCACGCAGGCGCTGGCACCCTGGCACAACCAGACTCGTGACCGCAAGTTCCTGCGGGCCATCGAGCTGACCTACCTCAAGCCCGCGGGCTCGCAAGAGCAGGCCGCCGAGCGACTGGGACTGCTTTTCGGCACCTACCGCTACCAGTTGGGCAAGGACCTGGCGCAACTCGCCTGCGCCCTGTGGTCAAGGGAAATGTCCGGGGAAGCGGACAGCCAACTGCCCTGAGGGGCTTCCAAGACGAAGACTGGCCTGTGGAAGGCCGGCTTTTGCGCGCTTTGTAGGAATTTGTCCTACAAGCCTTTCAGCCCTGGGCCGACACGCCTTACAGCGGCGCTCCTATTCAGTCTTTTGGGCCAGGTAAACACAATTCATTCCATGCTGAAGCCGGAAATGCACTGAGTTTCAGCCCGATACGCAGTCCCCGCTTTTCAAATCACGTTGTTGGAGCAAGCCATGAACGCAGACCAGATCCTGATGGAAATCCGCGAAGCAAATCTGTCGTACCTGATGCTGGCCCAGAGCCTGATCCGTACCGACCGTGAGCAAGCCCTGTTCCGTCTGGGCATCTCGGAAGAGACCGCCGCCTTGCTGGGCATCCTGTCGCCCGCCCAGATCCTGAAGATCGCTTCGAGCAACACGCTGCTGTGCAGCATGCGCGTCGACGACGACCTGGTGTGGGGCCTGCTGACCAACCACGGCAAGAACAGCAACGACAGCGTGACCCGCCTGCACGCCAACATCCTGATGGCCGGTCGTCATCAGGAAGCCGCCTGACACACCTGCCAGGCTGAGCCCCAGTTTCAGCAGTACCCAGAAGTATCCGCAGTATCAGCAGTAAACGCAGTATCAGCAGTATTGAGCAGTACCCGCTTTACGTCTTACCCAGCAGTACCCCAAGCTTTACCCAGCAGTACCCGACCTCCTGCCTGCCGGCGCCTTCACCTTGCGCCATCCGCGCGCCTGTTGCGGCTCCGGCAAGCCAGGTCGGTTCCAAGTTTCCGACTCGCCACACCCGTCCCATCAGGACCGCCACGCGTGACAAACACACGCTTTGCGCAGGTCGATCGGCCTTCTGCCATCCAGGCGCTAAAGCCTTGCCGCCAAAAGGTCGATTCATGAATCGGGACGTGTTGTGTGTAGCGAAGCGTCCTTGCTTGTCTCCTCCTAGCACTGAATTTGTGCTTTCGCGGACCCCCTGACGGGTCCGCTTTTTTTGGACCCGCTTGCGCCTTCCGCCTGGCGGAAGCTGAGCGGGAAAAACACCCGGCTCGTGGCGTTGTTCGCATCTTCGGATCGGACGGGCTGCCCGAAGATGCTTTCATGATCCGACCAAGAATCGATTCACCATGTTCGTCATCATCGGCTACGTAGTCTGCCTGGGCTGCATCTTCGGCTCCTACATCATCCACGGTGGCAACATCGCGGTGATCATCCACGCCCTGCCGACCGAGATCATGGCCATCGGTGGCGGCTCCATCGGTGCCTTCCTGGTCAACAACCAGCCCAAGACCGTCAAGGCCGTGCTGTCCGGCCTGGGTCCGCTGTTCAAGGGCTCCAAGTACACCAAGGATCGGTACATGGAGCTCATGGCCATGATGTACGAGATCCTCCAGAAGGTGCGCAAGGAAGGCCTGATGTCCATCGAGAAGGACGTCGAAGAGCCGCATACCTCCGCCCTCTTCAAGAAGTACC
>CAYPUS010000416.1:0-3027 GCA_964413815.1 uncultured Aquabacterium sp.
CCTGGCCAACATGAGCCACGAGATCCGCACGCCCATGAACGCCATCATCGGCATGACCCAACTGGCGCTGGAAGGCGGCTCGATCGAGCAGCTGCGCAACTACGTCGCCAAGGCCCACCAGGCTGCCAACAACCTGCTGAGCATCATCAACGACGTGCTGGACATGTCCAAGATCGAAGCCGGTCATCTGGCCTTGGAACAGATCGATTTCTCGCTGCAAGAGTTGCTGACACAGGTCACGGATGTGCTGGCCCTGCCCGCCGAGCAGAAAGGCCTGGAGCTGCTGTTCATGGCGCCGCCGGAGCTGCCCAGCCGCCTGGTGGGTGACCCCACCCGCCTGCGCCAGATCCTGATGAACCTGGGCGCCAACGCCATCAAGTTCACCGAGCAGGGCAGCGTGACCATCGGCATCGAGATCGAACACCGCAGCGCGCACGAGATCGAATTGCACGGCTGGGTGCGCGACACCGGCATCGGCATGAGCGAAGAAGCCCAGCGCAACCTGTTCCAGCCCTTCAGCCAGGCCGACGTGTCGACCACCCGGCGCTATGGCGGCACCGGCCTGGGGCTGACCATCTCACGCCAGTTGGCCGAGCGCATGCAGGGCCGCATCTGGCTGGAGAGCACCCCCGGCCAGGGCTCGACCTTTCACTTCACCGCGAAACTGGGTCTGGCCGAGAACGTCGGGCCGCTGGCGCCCACGAACGAAGCCTGGCGTGGCAAGCGCGTGCTGGTGGTGGACGACAACCCCGATGCCCGCACGGTGCTGGCGCGCATCGCCACCGGCCTGGGCCTGCAGGTCGACGTGGCGGGCGGCGGCGAGACGGCTTTGCAGATGCTGCGCAGCGCGCCCACGGGCTATGACTGGATCCTGGTGGACTGGCGCATGCCGGGGATGGACGGCATCGCCTTCGCGCGCCAGACCCGCACCCAGCCTTCGCCGGGCGCGCCACAGCCCAGCCCCTGCATCCTGCTGGTGACGGCTTTCAACCGGGACGACGCACTCCGGGCGTGCGGCGAAGCGCCGTTGGCCGACGTGCTGACCAAGCCCATCACGGCCTCGGCCTTGTTCGAAAGCCTGGTGCGCAGCGCTTCGCCCCCCCGGCCGGCGGCGCCACCACCTCTTCCGCCGAGCCCCAGCGACCTTTTCAGGGACAAGCCGCTGGCCGGGGCCCGCATCCTGCTGGTCGAAGACCAGCCCATGAACCAGGAGCTCGCCAGCGAACTGCTGCAGCGGGGTGGCGCCACGGTGGTCGTGGCCGGAGATGGGCGGCAGGCCCTGGACACGCTCCAGCAAGGCGCGGACTTCGACTGCGTGCTGATGGACTGCCAGATGCCGCGCATGGATGGCTACGCCGCCACCCGCCAAATCCGCCAGGACCCGCGGTGGGCCCGCTTGCCCATCATCGCGATGACAGCCAGCGCGCTGGCCAGCGACCGCGATCAGGCCCTGGCGGCCGGCATGGACGACCACGTGCCCAAACCGCTGGACGTGCGGCAGATGTACGAAGTGGTGGGGCGCTGGGTCGCCACGGCACGCGGACGCCGCGCCGCCGGTTCAGAAGGGAACGGCGCTGTCCGTTGACAGCCACTGGCCGGTGCCCGGGTGCGGCAGCATCAGCCGGCTGGCGTGCAGCATCAGCCGCGGATGCGCTTGCTGCGCCACCCGGTCGCCATACAAGGGATCGCCCACGATGGGGTGCCCCAAGGCCAGCATGTGCACCCGCAACTGATGCGAACGCCCCGTCACGGGCGCCAGCGCCACCCGGGTCCAGCCCTGTTGGGCATCACGCGTCAGCACCTTGAAGTGGGTCAGCGCCGCCTTGCCCTGGCGGTGGCAGACCATCTGCATCGGCCGCCGCGGCCAGTCGGTGATCAAAGGCAGGTCGACCTGGCCTTCATCCGGCTCGATCAGGCCATGCACGATGGCCGTGTAGACCTTGTTGACCTCGCGCCCCTGGAACAGGGCGCTCAGGCGCCGCTGCATGGTGGCACCCCGCGCCAGCACCACCAGGCCCGATGTGGCCATGTCCAGGCGGTGCACCACCAGGGCATCGGGGTAGCGGCGCTGAACCCGGCTGACCAGGCAGTCGGCCCGCCCCTCGCCCCGGCCGGGCACGGTCAGCAGGCCGGCAGGCTTGTCGACCACCAGCAGGTGTTCGTCCAGGTGAACGATCGCCAGGCCCGCATCCTCCGGTGGCGTGTAGGCCACTTCGGGCGTCGTGGACGGGGGGGACGGAGGTAATGCGGACTTCATGGACGCGGCGGGAAACAGGAAAAATCATAAGCCCTGCCCACCTGTCCGCCATCCGCCACGAATAGCCCCACAGGCGGCGGGCTTCGCTTGGGCAAAGCGCTGTACTGCCAGAATCGGTCCTCGGAGCCGGTTCTTGCCAGCCTGCGTGCGCATGCCGTCCCGCCGAAGCCTGCCAAAACCATCAGCAAGGAGTCCCCCATGGCCACAGCCCAGCGTGCCCCCACACCGACCTCTGCCGCCCCCCGCGCCCACGCCTTCGCCCACACGCGCAAGTCGTTCAAAACGACATCCGGGCAGTCTCTGGACTTCTTCTCCTTGCCCGAGCTGGCCCGGCAGCACCCCAACGTCGAGCGGCTTCCCGTGTCGATGCGCATCGTGCTGGAGTCGGTGCTGCGCAACTGCGATGGCCAGAAGGTCACGCCCGAACACGTGGCCCAGCTGGCCAACTGGCAACCCGTGGCCGAGCGCACCGATGAAATCCCCTTCGTGGTCGCCCGCGTGGTGCTGCAGGACTTCACCGGCGTGCCGCTGCTGGCCGACCTGGCGGCCATGCGCAACGTCGCCGCCAAGCTGGGCAAGAACCCGAAGACGATAGAGCCGCTGGTGCCGGTCGACCTGGTCGTCGACCACTCGGTGATGATCGACCACTACGGCGACAAGAAGGCGCTGGACCTCAACATGAAGCTCGAGTTCAAGCGCAACGCCGAGCGCTACGAGTTCATGAAGTGGGGCATGCAGGCCTTCGACACCTTCGGCGTGGTGCCGCCGGG